>JAJTCK010000031.1 GCA_021323175.1 Solirubrobacterales bacterium
TTGCGATCGTCATCCAGCTCCTCGTCGGCCTGCTGATGATTATCGGCGGGGCCGAGCTCTTCGTCGAGGAGATCGTGACGGTCGCCGAGGAACTCGGCGTCTCCGCGCTGGTTCTCTCCCTCGTGCTGGCGCCGCTGGCGACCGAGCTCCCGGAGAAGTTCAACAGCGTGCTCTGGATACGCCGCGACAAGGACACCCTTGCGGTCGGCAACATCACTGGGGCGATGGCGTTTCAGTCCACGGTGTCGATCGCGCTCGGCCTAACTGTGACGAGCTGGGACCTCGACCGCTACGCGGTCGCCGCCGGGGTCGCCGGCCTGGCGGGCGGAGTCCTGGCACTGTGGCGGCTCCCCAAGGACAGGCTGGGCCTACCGGTGGTGGCCGCCTGGAGCGCCCTGTTCGCCGGCTTCGTCGCCTTCGCCGCGCTGGGCCCGTGACCCCGGTAGCGCCGCTTTCGTCCAAAGCGGCGGCCTGGGTCAGGCTTGGGTCAGCCGAAAGACTGTGACCGGGATTGAAAAGCGCTGGATCACCTGATCGAGCAATCCGCGCTCCTGCCAGTCGGCGCGCTCGACTGAGCGCAGGCCGATCAGGATGTGATCAGGGGCGAATTCGGCGATGGCGTCCTCGAACGCGAGCAAGGGATCATCGGCGGCGACCGCTCCCCGAGCCGAACCCGACTCCTTCATCCCGGACACCTGACCGAGGACTGCCTGCAACCGCTCATCCGCTTGCTCGCGCGCCTTATCCGAAGCTGAGGCGAGCCATTGGAACCGGCCAGGCAGGATGGGCGCGATCACCAGGATCTCGTCCGCTGCGGAGATCAGTTCTCGCACGGCGACCGGAAGCTCTTCGGGATCTGTCGCGGCCTGACCTGCGGCGACCAATAGCTTCGTAGTCATGGTTCATGTGCTACCGCATACCGCTCGTTCCATGCAAAACAGCACTGCTGGAACCGTCGTCCCGGAGGCGGATTGAGTGCTTCGTCCAGCACCGGCTCTGCTACGTCCGTGGCCCGGAGGGATCATCGTTGAGCTGGCGGAGCCCATCGGCTAAACGGGTCGAGTCCGTATCGCCGACGATGAGTTTCGGGGTCTGGCCGGGTCTAAGAAGACGTGATGGTCGCTGCATTCCCCGGAGAATCAGCCGAATACAGGGCGGCGCGCGATCGGCTCCTCGGGCAGGAGATCGAGCTGCGCCGCTCGATGGAGGCGGTGGCCGCGGCGAGGCGTGAGCTACCGCCCGGGGGGGTTGTTCCGGAGGACTACGTGTTCGAGGGGCAGGGACCCGGTGGCTTTCCGACCCCGGTCAGGTTGTCGGAGCTGTTCGCACCCGGAAGAAACTCGCTGGCGATCTACAGCTTCATGTTTCCGCGAGACCCGGGTGACGAGCGGCCTGGGGCCGCCGCGGGCGAGTCGGCTCGGTTGCCGCTCGTGGAGAGCCCGTGCCCATCGTGCGTAGCGTTGCTGGATCAGCTCGACGGTGCCGCGGAGCACGCCAGCCCACTTGTGAACCTCGCCGTCGTCGCAAAGTCGCCGCTGCCTCGGGTGCGGACCTTCGCCGAGGAGCGCGGATGGCGACGGCTCCGGCTCCTTTCCTCGGCCGGCAACACCTACAACCGCGACTATCTCGGCGAGACCGCGGAGGGCGCGCAGAGGCCGATGCTCAGCGTATTCCACCGCGACGGCGCAGTGATCCGGCACTTCTGGGGCTCGGAGCTCTGGTACGCGCCGACCGATGCCGAACAGGATCCCCGCCATCTCGGCACCCTCGAGCCGCTCTGGAACCTGTTGGACCTCACCCCCGAGGGACGCCCAACCGACTGGGACGAGCAGCTGCGCTACTCGTAGTCCTATCCGTCAGGCGGGCGGCATCTCGTCGAACTGCGGCGCACTGTCGCCGATCTTATGCCAGCTGGCCTTGTACGCGACCTGCTGGTGAAAGCTCGGCTCGAGCTCGAGGTCGCCCATCAGACCGGCGGCGACGAAGTACTTCTCGCCGAGGTCGTCATACAGGCTAGATCCGCAGTTGCTGCAGAAGTTGCGGGGCGCGAGCTCGCTCTCGTAGCGCTTGACCAGCTCCTCGCCTTTGGTGAACTTGAAGTTTTCGGGGGCAACGACGACCCCTGCAAGGCTCGAACCCGTCCACCGCTGGCAGCGAGAGCAATGGCAGTAACCCAGTGCCTCGGGATCTCGAACCTCGTACTCGACGCCGCCGCATAAGCAGGTACCCGTGAGCGCTTCGGCCATGACGACCTTCCTCGAGTTGGCGTTGGACGATCCGACGGCAACGCTACCACCGGCAGGCTGACGCGGTGCGTACTTATGGTCTTCAGGGCTCCGGTGGCGGCGTCGACCTCGTGGTCTGGAACGGACACCTCTGGACGAGGCTATAACTGGCTTGAAATGCGGCCTCTACTGCTTGCCGTGGGGAGCGATTCGCGGATGGCGAAAGCGATCGAGCGCCACCTCCACCGCGCTTTTGCTTCACGGGGATTTAGAGCCGTGGGCTTCGACACGGCACCTCCGGCGATGGAAGCGCTTCGAGAGTTCAAGGACCGCGGGGAGCCGGTAGCCGTCGTGATCGCTGACCAGCATGCGCCTGAGATGGCTGGCCTCGATCTGCTGCGGGAGGGACGAAAGCTTCATCCAGAAGCGCGAACGGTGCTGCTGTGTGGGCACGCCGACTTCAAGCTCGCGGTTGACGCCATCAACGCGGTGGCGCTGGATCACTTCCTGGTCAAGCCGTTCGATGGCGAGCGGGATCTGCTTCCGATCGTCTCGGACCTCCTCGACGGCTGGCAGGGCGCCCGTGACCGCGACGCCGCGGGAGTGAGGATCGTTGGAGAGCGGGATTCGTCGGGGGGCCACATGATCCGGCAGTTTTTGGCAGGCAACAACATTCACTACCAGTGGCTAGAGCCGGACCTCGACGAGGGAAAGACCCTCCTCGCGGAGGTCGCCGAGCCGGATCGTGGCCAGCTGCCCGTCGTCGTCTTTCCTGACGGCGTCGCGGTGGCGCAGCCCAGCAACGTGGAGCTCGCCAGCCAGCTCGGGATCGCGACCCGCCCGACGCTCGATCACTATGACGTGGTGATCGTGGGAGGCGGGCCGGCGGGGTTGGCGGCGGCGGTCTACGCCTCGTCGGAGGGCCTGAGCACCGTCATAATCGAGCGGGAAGCACCCGGCGGCCAGGCGGGACAGAGCCCGCGGATCGATAACTACCTCGGCTTTCACGCGGGACTCAGCGGATCGGAGCTGACACGGCGGGCGATCATCCAGGCCCGCCGTTTCGGTGCCGAGATCGTGCGTCCGCGCGAGGTGGTTGGCATCGATTGGCGGGGCGACGACCGCATCCTCCACCTCTCCGATCACACTACGGTCAGGGCCCGCAGCGTGCTGATCTCGACGGGGGTCTCCTACCGTCGGCTCACCGCGCCAGGCGTCTCGGAGCTGATCGGCGCCGGCGTCTACTACGGCGCCTCCGCCGGTGATGCCCAGGACCGGAGAGACCAGCATGTGGTCATCGTCGGTGGTGCGAACTCCGCCGGCCAGTGGGCGCTCAACTTCGCGCGCTATGCCCGCCAGGTCACGATGCTGATCCGAGCCGACTCGCTCGCAAAGGGGATGAGCCAGTACCTGATCGACCAGATCGAGTCGGCGGGCAACATTGAGGTCCTGACCCGGGCGCAGCTTGCCGCGGCCCACGGCAGCGACCGCCTGGAGTCGCTGACCCTGAAGCGGGACGGAGCTGGAACGGGCGACCGCGTCCCTGCCGAGGCGGTGTTCATCTTCATCGGCGCCCTGCCACACACGGATTGGCTGCAGGGGAAGCTGATCTGCGATGACGGCGGGTTCATCGTCTCGGGCCGTGACCTGGGCGGCCGTCCGGCCGACTGGCCGCTCGATCGCGATCCGTACTTGCTCGAGTCCTGCATGCCGGGCGTGTTCGTCGCCGGAGACGTCCGCCACGGTTCGAACCAGCGAGTGGCCTCCGCCGTCGGCGAGGGCTCGATGGCAGTGCGGCTGATCCACCAATATCTTGCGGAGCGCGAATGAGCATCTCGAGCGTTCGGACCGCCCCGAGTACCTAGAATCGCCCGTCCGCGAGCCCATCCGGGATGATGCGCGCTTCGGCTTCCTGAACGAGAGGTACTCGCTTTGGAAGGTCCCACAAACTTCGCCGCGCGTGCGGGTGCCTGGAGCGCGCGCCATCGCACGAGGGTGATCGTCGGCTGGCTGGGGTTCGTCCTTCTCGCCGTGATGGTTGGCGGCTCGGTCGGAACCGAGATGCTCGAGGACGAGGAGCTGGGCGTGGGTGAGACGAAGGAGGCGGACCAGGTCGTCGCCGACGCCTTCGCGGAGAACGCGGAGGAGACGGTCCTGATCCAGAGCAGGGACGGCGCGACCGCAGACTCAGCCGAGTTCCGTGCCGCCGTTGACGACGTAGTCAAGGGGCTCGAGGCCACCGACAACGTCGTCGATATCGAGAGTCCTTACTTCGCGGGCGGACAGGGGGTGGTCTCCCAGGACGGAAGGTCGGCACTGGTCACGTTCGAGATCCCCGATCCGGGTGAGGAAAGCGAGCTCACGACCGAGGATCTGGTCGAGGCCCCCCTGGCGACCGTCGCGTCCTTGAGCGATGTCCACCCGGAGTTCCGGATCGAGGAGTTCGGCGACGCAAGCGCCAACAGGGAGGTCACCGAGGCGATCGAAGATGACTTCCGCCAGGCGGAGGTGACCTCGCTGCCGATCACCCTCGTGATCCTCCTAATCGCCTTCGGAGCCGTGGTCGCGGCGCTGGTCCCGCTGTTGCTGGCGGTGACCGCGGTGGCGGCGGCGATCGGGCTGCTCGGCCCGCTGAGCCAGGTCTGGCCCGTCGACGAGTCGGTCACGTCCGTGGTCCTGCTAGTGGGGCTCGCGGTGGGAGTTGACTACTCGATGTTCTATCTGCGCCGGATGCGGGAGGAGCGCGGGAGGGGGAACGAGACCGGAGCGGCATTGGAGGTCGCGGCGGCGACCTCCGGGCGCGCGGTTCTCTTCTCCGGGGTGACGGTGGCGGTGGCGATGGCCGGGATGTTCTTCGCGGGCGCCTCGACCTTCACTTCGTTCGCCGTCGGCACGATCGCGGTCGTGGCGATCGCCGTCGCGGGCTCGCTGACGGTGCTCCCGGCGGTCCTAGCGTCGCTCGGCGATCGGGTGAACAAGGGGCAGCTCCCGTTCCTGGCCGACTCGGAAGAGCGGGTTAAGCGCGAGTCGCGGGTCTGGGGCGCGATCCTCGACCGGGTGCTGCGGAGGCCGGTGGTCGCCGCGATCGCTTCGACCGCACTGCTGCTGGTATTCGCGATGCCGGCGCTCAACCTGAAGCTGGCCGTGCCGGGATTCGAGACCCTCCCGGACATCCCGGTGGTCGGGACCTACGACCGGATCCAGACGGCCTTCCCGGGCAATCAGACTCCGGCCGAGGTCGTGATCGAACGCGGCGATGCCTCCGACGTCGAGCTGACGATCGGCGTCCACAACCTGCGCGAGGAGGTCGAGCGGGCCGACTTCGTCGTACCGCCGGTGACGGTCCAGTTCAGCCCGGATCACAGCGTCGCCGTCGTCAACGTGCCGATCGCCGGCGATGGGACGAACGACGCCTCCTACGCCGCGCTCGACGAGCTCCGCGGCGAGGTGATTCCCGCCACCGTGGGAGAACAGCCCGGGCTCGAGGCGAACGTCACCGGCTATACGGCCGGCTCAGACGACTTCAACGAGCTGATGGAGGCGCGGGTGCCGGTCGTATTCGCCTTCGTCCTCGGGCTCGCCTTCGTGCTTCTGCTCGTCACCTTCCGCTCGATCGTGATTCCGATCAAGGCGATCCTCTTGAACCTGCTCTCGGTGGGCGCGGCCTACGGCGTCGTCGTTTGGATCTTCCAAGAGGGCCACCTCGAGTCCGTGCTCGGGTTCGAGGCGACGGGGGCGGTGGTCTCATGGCTCCCGCTATTCCTGTTCGTGCTCCTGTTCGGGCTCTCGATGGACTACCACGTATTCATCCTCAGCCGGGTTCGTGAGCTGTATGACCGCGGCGAGTCCACTGACGAAGCGGTGGGCCGGGGGATCAAGAGCACCGCATCTGTCGTGACGGCGGCGGCCGCGGTGATGGTCGCCGTATTCGCGATCTTCGCCACCCTCTCATCGGTCATCTTCAAACAGTTCGGCGTCGGTCTCGCCGTCGCGGTGCTGATCGACGCGACGATCATCCGCGGTGTCCTGCTGCCGGCATCGATGAAGCTGCTCGGCGACTGGAACTGGTATCTGCCGCGGGCGCTTGGATGGCTGCCGAGGATCGGGATCGGCGAGCGGCCGAGCGTCGGGGCCCGCTAGCGGATGTAGCCGAACTCCTTGAGGTAGGTCCGTGCCGCGGCGGCGGGGGTCTGGCCATCGACCTCGACGCGCGCGTTGAGCTTCTGCATCACCTCGAGCGAGAGCTCACCCTGGACGGACTCCACGACCTCGGAGAAGTCGGGCCCCGCCGCTTCGACCGTTTGCTCGCGGACGACGAAGATCACGTTGCCGGCGGGGAGGACGTCCCGGTCATCTTCCAAGATGACGTATTCGTCGGAGACGAAGAGCTGTGGGTCGGTGGTGAAGAGAATCGAGAGGTCGGCCTCGCCCTTGTCGAGGACCTCGTAGCGCCGCCCGATCTCCACCGGAACGAACTGGCTGAACTCGAGCCCGTAGTTCTCGCGCAGGCCGACCAGGCAGTCGGCGCGCCGGCGGCACTCCGGAGAGCCGGACAGTGTCAGCTCTTCGGAGGCGCCCTCGAGATCGGAGACCGAACTGACGCCGAGATCGTCGGCGCGTTCGGTCAGCAGCCCGACCGCGTTCGCGCTGGAGAACGGTGTCGGCGGAAACACCACGAGCCCGCGCTGCTCGAAGTCCGACCGTGACTCCTCAAAGGCCTGCTGCGCGTCGGCCGGAACGGCCTCCGCCGGGTTCCCGAAGAACGAGGTGAGCGCGGTTGACGCATACTCAGGGTAGGCGTCGATCTCGCCGGACTCCAGCGCCCGTAGGGCGATCTGCTCGGAGCCGAGGTCGAGCCGCTTGGAGACGGCGAACCCGGCCGCCTCGAGCGCCTGCGCGTAGATCTCGCCGAGGATGAACTGCTCGTTGAAGTTCTTCGAGCCCACGGTTATCTCGGTGCCCTTGTTGGCCGGGTTCTCTTCGATCAGGTTGACGTCGGTTTCCGGGCCATCGCTCGTCTCGCCGCCGCCGCAGCCGGCGGCGGCAAGCATGAGGAACAACGCGAGCAGCACGAGCAACATCCTCGGCTGAGCCTCGGTTCTCATCGGGTTCTTCCCATCTGGGGCCTCCGGATCGCTCCCGAAAGCCTACGTCTCCCTACGCTGAGCTCCATGACTAGCCTCGCGACCGCCAGTCTCACCGCCGGCGGGGTGGCGCTGATCGCGCTCGCGGTGCGCGACATCTTCGAGACCCTGCTGCATCCCGAGGGTCGCGGGCCGATCGCCCGCGGTGCGATGGGGGCGGTCTGGAGCCTCTGTCATCTCCCGATGCGCCGCCGCGGCGTGCTGCTTGCGGCCGGGCCCCTCGGGCTGCTCCTGGTAGTCGGCGTTTGGGCCGCCCTGATCGTGCTCGGATGGGCGCTGCTGCTCTGGCCCCAGCTGGAGGAAGGATTCCATGTCGAGGGGCCTGGCGGGACGGGCTTCTGGGACGCGGTCCACCTGTCGCTCACCAACCTGACGACTCTCGGTTCCCCCGAGTACGTGCCGATTGAAGATTGGCTGCGGGTAGTCGCCCCACTGGAGGCTCTGGTGGGCTTCGGACTCCTGAGCGCAAGCATTTCCTACCTCCTGCTCATCTATCCAGCTCTCGCGCGCCGCCGATCCCTCGCGTATGAGCTTCATCTGCTGCAACGAGCGGCCCGTCTGGAACACGACTCGCACGAGCAGGCTGACGCGGCCGCCTCGGAGCGGCTCTACACGGAGCTCACCTCGCGCGTGGTGGCGGTCGAGCGCGACCTCGTCGCTCTGCCGGTCACCTACTACTTCGCCGAGAGCGACGAGCGCTTCTCACTTGCGGCGGCGAGCCCTTTCCTGATGGACATCGCCCGTCGAGGCAGCAGCATCGAAGGCGAGGAGAGAGTTCGCCTCCGGGCCCAGCTGCTGTTACAAGCGATTGAGGACCTCGCCCGGACGACCGCGGCGCTATTTCCGCGGACGCGCGCCGACTCGACGGACGCGGTATTCGCGGCCTACGCTCGGGATCACGTGGTTGCCGGCGACGGCTCGTCGGCGAGCTGATCCCAGGACAGACTTCTGCGGCTCGCCGTGTCGCGTCTGCTTTGATGCGTCGAGTAGGAGCCACCCGTCGAAAGACAAGATGTCTCTTCCCGTTCTCTTCGCCGTCGACGAAGACCCAGAGGCGCTCGCAGACGTCGAGAGCCAGCTCGTCCAGCGCTACGCCAGGGACTACCGCGTCGAGACCCTGACCGATCCGAAGCAGGCGCTGCGGAGGCTGGCGGACCTGGCCCTTCGGCGGCGGGGGCCGAGTAAATCAGTCGGACCGGCCTCGGCGTGCCAGGCCGCCCCTCGCTTGCGAGACTCCGGGGGTGGCGGCCTTCGTCCTCATTCCAGGCGCGGGAACCGACCCCCGCATCTACGACGCAGCGATCGAGGCGCTGAAGACGCTGGGCCACGACGGCCTGGCTCCTGCGCTGCCGCTCGACGATGCGGACGCGGCGCCGAGCGATCATGCCGATGCCGTCATCAGGGCGCTGCCCGCTGACGGCGAGCAGACCGTGGTCGCCCAATCTCTCGGCGCCTTCGCCGGCTCGCTGGTGGCGGCGCGTGCGCCGGTGGCCCGGCTCATCCTCGTCGCTCCGATGATCCCCCGGCCCGGAGAGACGGCTGGCGAATGGTGGACGAGCACAGGCCACGAGGAGGCGATCGCCGACCTGCTCGAGCGCCACGGCCCGATGAGCTCGTGGGGCCCCGACGCGATCGCCGAGGTCTTCCTTCACGACGTCGATCCGAATGTCTCCCGCGCCAACGAGCGCTACCAGGGCGTCCCCGGAGACGGCCTGTTCGGCGAGCCCTGGCCCCTCGAGGCCTGGCCCGAGGTGCCGACCCACGTGCTTGCGCCCACCGAGGACCGGCTCTTTCCACTCGAGTTCCAGCGCCGGGTCGTCCGCGAGCGTCTCGGGCTCGAGATCGACGAGATCCCCGGTGGCCATCTGCCGATGCTCTCGCGGCCCCGCGAGTTCGCCTCGCGTCTCATCGATCTGGCTCGTGCGGACCGGGGCGTTGGGTGATGAAGCTGGGCGACCGAATGGTTCGCGTTCAACGCCGAGGGCGCTGGCCGCGGGGGTCGAAGGTGCCGAGCCGATCGTGCACCAGCGTGTCAGCCTCCTGCCCGCTCGACTGATAGCCGCTGACGGCGGACACGAAGTCAACCCGGTCGAGGGCGTAGAGCCGGAGTGCTGTGCGTGCGCGCACAGTGGTCGTGCGCGGCGTGTCGCGCAGCAGCGCGATCTCGCCGAAGCCGTCGCCGGGACCCATCGTGCGAATCAGGCGGCCGTCGCCGATGACATCCGCTTCGCCCTTCTCGATCACGTAGAAGCGGTCACCCCGGTCGCCCTGCTGGATGATCTCGTGGCCCGCCGGGAACTGGGCCTGGTGGACATGAAGCGCGAGGCTGTCGATCGCCGGCATCGGCAGCGGCCGGAAGATCCCCACCTTGTTGAGCACGTCAATCTCCTCGTCACGGTGTGTGATCGAAGCGTCGATTGCGTCCATCCGCCGCCAGGCGAGTACGACCAACCCGGGTGCCACGAGGCCGAGTACCACCAAGGCGCCACGAATGCCGAGCAGGTCGATGACGAGGGGGGTGATCAGCGAGCCGATGGCCACGGTCAGTGCCGTCAGACTCTCCAGGGCCCCGTAGATCCGGGCGAGGATCTCTTCGGGCACGAGCCGCGGGATGACCGTGTACAGGCCGATGTCGACCAGCGCGTTCCCCGCGCCGACCACACACATCAGTGCCAGCACCGCCGGCTCGTATGGGAGCGCGCCGCTGAGGGTGAGCGGCAGGCCCCAGAGCGCCACGCCGATCGCTGCCACAGAGGCGAGTCGCCGACCCGTGACGAACATCGACGCTCCGAGTGAGGTCACCACGGCACCTGCTCCCAAGGCCGCCGTCAACAGACCGACGCCTGGCTCTCCCATTCCCAGCAGCTCGAGCGCGAGCACCACCAGGAACACATTGAGGAAACCGCGCGTGAGGGTCTGAGCGAGCCCCAGTCCTATCAAGAGGCCCGCGTCGCGGTAGCGCGTGAGCGCTTGATAGCCCTCCACCGTCTCGCGCGCGATCCGCCGCAGCGGCTGCAGCCTGCCGCGCGGCGGCGGCTCGTACGACAGGTTCAGCAGAAGCGCTCCTGACGCCAGCGACAGGGCCGCGGCGAACGCGAACACGAGTGCCGGGCTGCCGAGGTCCAAGAGGAGCGCGGCCATCAGGGGGCCGAGCAGCAGGCTCAACGAATCGACGAGGCCGCGGACCACATTCGCGCTGGTCAACTCGATGGGGGCCGAGCACAGCACTGGTAGCAACGCCGAGTGGGCCGGACGGAACACCGTAAAGGCGGCGGTGGCGGCCACCGCGAGCCCGTAGACCGCCAGATCCGGTCCGCCGGCCGCCAGCGAGGCCGCCGCCCCCGCGGTCGCAGCGGCGCGAATCAGGCACGACCAGATCAGAACGTGATCTCGCGGGAAGCGGTCGGCCAGGGTGGTGCCGAGCGGCGCCAAGAACGCCGACGGGGCCATGCGCACGAAGGCGACGACGCCGACCGCCGTCGCGCCGCCGTCGCGAAACGCCACCACCCCGATCGCCACCGTGAACGCCCATTCAGCCGTCCAGGCGGTCCCATACGCCAGCTGCGAGCGCAGCAGGCTCGGGTTTCGCGCGTTCGCGGAGAAGGCGCGAGCGGAGTCCGCGAGCCGGTTGCGCATCCGAGCCGACATGATCGGTCAGCGGCACAGTTTGCCGCCTGGCCGTCGATCCGTTTGCCTCGGCGCTCCGCGGAGCCGCACCCGGGCGAGTGGCCTGACTCAATCGCGGCTCAGATGTCGGATGCCATCCGGAGCGGGAACGCGCTCGCTACCCAGGCTGCCGTGATCTCTAGGAGGTACCTCGCGCCGAGGTGTTCAGCGCCACGGCGGCGCGAATCAGCGCCTTCAATTCCTTCTCGTCGATTTTGTCGCCCTCATGGAAATCGATCGCACGCCTGGTGTTGCCTTCGAGGCTGGAGTTGAAGAGGCCTGAAGGGTCCTCCAACGAGGCGCCGTTGGCGAAGGTCAGCTTCACCTTGTCCTTGTAGGTCTCGCCCGTGCAGATGATTCCGTCGTGTTCCCAGACGGGAACGCCCCCCGGACTCGCCGGCTTCCTCCACTTCACTTCCTCGACCACGTCGGGGTCAGCCTCGTTGATCAGAGCTCGGACCCGGGCGAGCGTCTCGCCCCGCCAGTCGCCCAGCTCCTCGATCCTCGCGTCTATCAGCTCAGAAGGAGAGTCGGTCATAGTCGTTCCCCCGGCAACTTACCGGCTTGCTTCACCCAATCCGCGAACTGAGCTTCGTCGAGCCGGTCGTCCTCGCGGATGTCGAGATAGCGCACTTCCTCCTGCTTGGACTCGCCGGGGGGGACGGGACGCAGCGACGCGCCGCGGAAGAAGGCCACCTTGACGTAATCCGTGTAGCAGTGGAAGCTGAGGAACCAGCCCTCGCCGCCCTCGACTCCGTACAGCGGCGAGTTGTATTTGACCGCCTTGCGCACGCCGGGGAGGGCGCGCGCGATGACCGCGTCGAGGCGGCGCCCGACGTCGTGTTTCCACCCCGGCATCGCCGCGATGTAGGCCTGCACGGGGGCGTCGCCGGCGGCCTTCGCGATCTGTGGGTTCCCCCCGGCGAGGAGAGCCGGCTTTGCGACATTCGTCGACTTCTTGGGCGTCCTTTTGGCCATTGCGTTCACTCCAACTCGCACCCCTGATCTTGCCAGCACGGCTGCTGCTCTGTGTGCCGTGGTGTAGAAACGACGGGATGAAGCTTGTCGAGGGCGCTCACCACATCACCTTTCTGAGCGAAGACCTCGATCGCCTGACGGCGTTCTACGAACGCGTCTTCGGTCTGGCGAAGACGCTCGACATGACCGAGGAGGGCATCCGGCATGTCTTCCTCGAGATCGGCCCGACCACCGTCCTTCATCCCTTCGAGATCCTGGAGGGAGCGGCCCTGCCGCCCGCGCCCGGGACCATGTTTCAGCGTGGCCGCCTCGACCACTTCGCCCTTCTGGCGCCATCTGAGGAGGCGTTTCGCGAGATCCGTCGCCGCATCGAGTCGGAAGGCGCGGCCGACGGAGACGCCCGCGACATGAAGACGATGTGGATCATGGCCTTTCATGATCCCGACGGCTTCTACGTCGAGGTGGTCTGGCGCAAGCCCGGCGTGCCGGACGCGCAGACGCTCGAGCGAGCTGACTGGAAGACCGTTGAGCAAGATCTGAGGCACCTGCGCCAGTGACCCGAAGGTCGCGGGTTCGATGCCGCCCCGTAGGTGCTTCAGGGGACCGCGCTGGTCGGGAACTCGACTATTCCGGTCGCGCTGCTGGAACTCGGGTCGCCGGGGTCGCCCTCGAGCCGGGACTCGACGAGGCGCTTCATGCGTTCCCCGCAGTGACGTGCGAACAGGACCTGTTCGCGCCGGCCGACAAGCCGAAAGCCGAGATTCAGGACTGGGTTGCGGGTCTGCGCCACCTGGGCCACAGCGTGGATCCGGTACTCCACCTCACCGGTCTCAAGCCACTTCCAGACCTGGTAATCCATCTGCCCACGCTCGAGGTGTCCGTTGAGGGTGCGGTAGGCCCAGCCCCAGATCCGGGCGCGTCCTCCGGCGAGCTCGCGCACTTCGTCGGAGACGACGCCGATGCGCACTCCGACGCGCACCCGCAAACCGAGGTAGCGGATCTCGAGCAGCATGTCGCGGCCCTCGAGTGGCGCATCGGCCCAGTAGTAGGCCCGGATTCGGGTGGGGTCAGCGAACTCGTAGTCGCGAAGCAGGCGCTTCGCGGTCTCGAATGATCCGGAGGGAATCGGCTCACCCGGAGGTTCGGAGGGCAGTGACTGGCAGTAGTCGTCCACGTGCCAGGCATCCCGCTCGACGGAGGAAAGCTCCTCAGGATCGAAGTTGAGATCCAGATCCCGGATACGCTCGAGCTGGGCTAGCACCTCGCCTCGCCAGGTCACCCACGGGGGGCCCAGGACGAGACTTCGTTCACTCGTCAAATGCGCCGGCCCCGACCTTCCGGGTGTGGATCTCGATGCCACCGCTTCTGCTTCCCCCGGACAACTCGGCGATCCGCTCGAGGGTGGAGGTCCACATGTGGAGCTGGACCTCCTTGCTCATTCGGAGCCGGTCGTATAGCACGTCGGTGAGCCGATCCTTGCTGCGCGCCCAGCTCTCGATCTCGAAGACGACGAGACCATCTTCCTCCTTGGCCCGGAATTCGATCTGCCCAGCCTCTAGGTGACCCTCGAGCGTGACCAGTCTGAACATGGCGTCCTCGCGCTTGACGACACGAACCGGCCCGTCCCATGGGCTCGCCATCCTTACGACGTACTCGTCGTTCACCTCCATCCCGCCCTCAGACCCTTTGACCTTGCAAAACGTTGCGAACTCCGAAGGCGCAACCGAGTCGGGTTCGGCGGCGACTGCCTTCACGAGATCATCCGCTGAGAGCTGGCTGCCGCTGATCCGGACGCGATAGCGCCGACGGAACAATGGGCCGGCTCCGCCGTCCGGGGTCTGGACCTCAGAGCGCTCGAGTTCGTTCGGCATTGGTGGCGGTGAGTCCAACTCCAGGCTGCCTTCGACCTCGTCTCGGTGGAGGGGTGTCGTGCGCCACATGTACCGCCAGGACGTCAGCGCGACGCCCAAGGGCCAGCGACTGGCCGTCACCAGATGCTGGGGAAAACCTTGCTTACGCGGCATTGGGCACCTCTACCCGCGCGCGGAGCACGGCACACCGATCGTCCCCTGGTCGGCCGGCGGGTTAGGAGGCAAGCGATCGGGCAATAAGCCGTATCGTGCTGATCGATCTGATCCACCGGTGTGGTCTCAGGGGTTGGCATTTGCACGTGCTCTCGATCGGGTCGGTGTTCCTCTGCGTCGGCTTGTGGATCAGGGCGAAGACGCTTGATCAGAGCGAGCGCGGAAACGCTGAGCGGCGAGCGCTGCTCGTTGGGCTATGGCCGCCGATGCTGTGGCTGATGGGCGATTCGGTGGAACGTCGAGACAGCTCGGCGTCGCGCCGGCGGCTGCGTCTCTCGTAGAGCCAGCGCGATCGTGCTGCGACGCAACGCCCGCCAGGGCCGGAGCCAGCGATTCCGGTGAGGGTCTGCGCCGTGGGTCCGTTGGGATCCGCGAAGGTGCTCATCTGGGCGACTTGACTCACGCGGGCAGCTGTGTTAGTCATTCGCCTTAAGCGATCGACTAACGATGGAAGCCTTTCAAGCCACCCGTACGCAGACCCCGCGCAACCCGACTGCCGAAGCGCTGCTCGACGCCGCCGAGCGGCTGCTGATCGAGGTCGGGCATGGCGGCATCAGCACGCGCAGGCTGGCGGAGGAGGCCGGCGCCAACCAAGGTCTCATCCACTACTACTTCGGCTCCATGGACGAGCTGTTCGTCCAGGTGCTCGAGCGGTTCACGGGGCGCCTCGTCGCGCGGCAGCGACAGATGTACGCCGCAGAGATCCCGTTCATCCAGAAGTGGCGCACCGCTTGGCGCCTCCAAGAGGAAGACCTGAGCGCGGGCTACTCGAAGATCTGGATGGAGCTCCAGGCGCTCTCCTGGAGCCATCCGGAGCTGCGCCCCCGGGTCGCCCGCGTCAATGCCGAGTGGCGTGGCGTGCTGCGGGATGCGTTCGAGCGGGCGGCGAGGGAGTACGGGCTCGACGAGGAGGAGTTCCCGGTCGACGCACTCGTCGCGATGACGATGACGTTCGGCCAGGGCTATGCGATCGAGCGCCTGGAGGGGATCGACGAAGGACACGAGCAGCTGCTGGGCTGGATCGAGCGTTGGCTCGAGCGGCTCGGGGCGAAAGGAGGGGACAGATGAGCACGACGACGGAGCCCGCACTGACGCAGGACGAGGTGATGCCGGAGCCAGCGCGGGAGGAGCGGCCCGAGCAGAGCCGCGCTCGCTATCCCGACGCCGAGGGCTTCATCGAACGCGACGGTGTCCGCGTCTTTTGGGAGTCCTACGGCCAGGGCGAGGTGACGGTGCTCTTCCTCCCGACCTGGACCCTCGTGCACTCGCGAATCTGGAAGGCGCAGATCCCATACTTCGCCCGCCACTTCCGGGTCATCACCTTCGACCCCCGCGGCAACGGGCGCTCAGATCGCCTGCTCGACCCCGAGGCCTACGACGAGCGCGAGTTCGCGCAGGACGCGCTCGCGGTCATGGACGAGTGCGGCGTACGGGAGGCCTTCTGCGTCGGACTTTCCACCGGTACGCAGAGGGGACTGCTTCTGGCCGCCGAACATCCCGAGCGCGTGTCGGGCCTGGTCTTCGTCGGCCCGATGTTCCCGATCAGCCCTCTGCGCTCCCTGAAGGCTCGACTCGCGCGGCGCTTCGCCGATGCCCTCGCCACGAGGCCGCCGCTCACGACCCGCGGCTGGGGCAAGTACAGCCCGCACTATTGGGAACACGGGGGCTACGCGGACTTCGTTCAGTGGTGGGCGGACAAGATGCTGCCCGAGCCACACTCGACCAAGCAGATCGAGGACGCCGTCGCCTGGTCGCTCGATACCGAGGGCAAGCACGTCGCTGCAAGTGTTCGTGGCAGCGCCCTCGCCACCCCACCGACGCGGCGGGCCCAGCGGGCGCTCGCCGAGCGCGCTCGCTGCCCCGTCCTGGTCATCCATGGAACGAAGGACACAATCACCCCATATACGGACGGCAAAGCGCTCGCGAAGATCACCGGGGGCAAGCTCGAGACGGTCGAGCGTGCGGGGCACCTGCCCCACGTCCGCAAGCCGGTCCAGGCGAATCTCGCCATGCGCGAGTTCTTCGAGCCAGCGCCGCGGCGCGATCCCACGGTGCATCGCTCTGACGGGCGAAAGCGCGCGCTCTACATCTCCTCGCCGATCGGCCTCGGACACGCTCAGCGCGACGTTGCGATCGCCCGCGAGCTGCGCAGTCTCGTCGACGGGCTGGAGATCGACTGGCTCGCCCAGGACCCGGTGACGCGGGTGCTCGCGCAAGAGGGCGAGCGTATTCATCCGGCCAGCGAGCACCTGGCCAACGAGTCGCGACACATCGAGTCGGAGTCAGCCGAGCACGATCTGCACTGCTTCCAGGCGATCCGGCGGATGGACGAGATCCTGATCAACAACTTCATGGTCTTCCACGACATCGTGCGCGAGGACCGGTACGACCTCTGGGTCGGCGACGAAGCCTGGGAGCTCGACTACTTCCTGCACGAGAACCCGCGTGAGAAGCGGGCTCGCTACGCGTGGATGACGGACTTTGTCGGCTGGCTGCCTATGCCCGATGGCGGTGATCATGAGGCCTACCTGACCGCCGACTACAACGCGGAGATGGTCATGCACATCGCCGGGCATCCCGAGCTGCGCGACCGGGCGGTCTTCGTCGGCAACCCCGAGGACATCGTCGACGAGCGCCTCGGCCCGGAGCTTCCGATGATTCGCGACTGGACCGAGCGCAACTTCGAGTTCTCCGGCTACGTCACCGGCTTCGACCCGCGCGGCCTCGGCGATCGCGACGAGCTGCGGCAAGACCTGGGCTACCGGCCCGACGAGAAGGTCTGCGTCGTCAGCGTCGGCGGCTCGGGGGTCGGCGGCGACCTGCTGCGCCGCGTCATCGCCTCCTTCCAGGACGCAAAGCGAGCGGTGCCCGGGCTGCGGATGATCGTCGTGGCCGGGCCACGCATCGACCCCGAGTCGCTGCCGCAGCCGGAGGGCCTGGAGGTCGTCGCCTACGTCCACAACCTCTACCGTCATCTGGCCGCATGCGACCTGGCGGTGGTCCAGGGGGGGCTCACGACCTCGATGGAACTGACCGCGAGCGGTCGACCGTTCCTCTACTTCCCACTGCGCCACCATTTCGAGCAGAACATGCACGTGGCCCACCGGCTCGATCGCTACGGCGCCGGCCGGCGGATGGACTTCGACACCGCCACGCCCGATGTGATCGCGGGTGCGATCGCGGAGGAGATCGGCCGTCCCGTCGACTACCGGCCGGTGGAGACCGATGGCGCCCGGAGGGCCGCGGAGAAGCTGGCTGAGCTGCTCTAGCGGCCGGGTTTTCGTCTCGGAGGATTCGGAGCGCCCTCCTGCACGCGATGAATTTCCGCCGTGCTGAAGGTCTCATTTGATGGGGAGTAGCGTCCGACGGGGCCAAGGCGATCTCCAGCAGCTGCCCCAGTTACAAGGAGGAACAGGAAATGACCGAGCACAGCGTTGGTACTCGCGACGAATGGCAGGCGGCCCGGGACGAACTGGCGGAGCTCGAGGCCGAGCAGGCGAAGCGAAACGAAGAGATCAAGAAGAAGCGGCTCGAGCTTCCCTGGGTGCCGGTGGAGAAGGACTACGAGTTCGACACCGAGGACGGCAAGAAGTCCCTCGCCGAACTCTTCGAAGGCCGCTCACAGCTCCTCGCCTACAACATCATGTTCGGGCCTGATTACGAAGTAGGTGCCTGCCCCGGCTGCACGAACGTGGGGGACGGGCTCGACGGCTCGCTCGTCCACCTGAACCACCGCGACGTGACCCTGATCTGCTTCTCGCGGGCGCCGATTGACCGGCTGGTCGCATACAAGCAGCGGATGGGCTGGGAGTTTCCCTACGTCTCGACCCACGGCACCGATTTCCCGTTCGACTTCGGCCTTGCGATGACAGAGGAGCAAGCACAGCAGATCCCCGAGTACAAGGAGATGGTCGACCAGCCGCCAGACTGGCTCGAGGAATGGTCGCGCCAAGTCGGGGCCGAGCTCACGGACGGTTTGCGCGAGAACCCGAGCTGGATCGCATTCGCGCGCGAGAACGGCACCGTCTACCACACCTACATGGTGGCGGCGCCCGATCCTTTCGTCGCGCCCTATTACAACTTCCTGCTCGAGCGCACCCCGAAGCCCCCGCCAGAGGAGCCTCGTGCCTGGCGGAAGGACGAGTACCCGGACTGAGCCGTACGATTAGGGCAGCCTTGCGAAGCGACCCATAGGCTCGCTCCATGATCGAGGGCGGGCAACGGTGCGCGATCGTGACCGGCGGCGGCAGCGGCATCGGCCTGGCGACCGCACGGCGCCTCGCGGCCGACGGGTTCGCCGTGGTCGTCAGCGGCCGGCGCGCCGCTCCGTGCGAGGCGGCGGCGGCTGAGATCGAGGACGCGGGGGGCTCGGCTCTCGTCGTTTTGGCCGACGCGGGAGAGCCCGCGGACGCGGATCGAGTGGTGGAGGCCGCCGTGAGCCGCTTCGGTGGGCTCGACGCGCTGGTGTGCAACGCGGGCATCGGCGACGCGGCCCCGGTTCTAGAGGAGACGCCCGAGGGTTGGGAGCGCGTGCTGCGGACCAACCTGACCGGAGCCTTCCTGATCTCACGGGCTGCCCTTCCCGCCCTGGTCGAGCGCCGGGGCTGCATCGTCACCGTCTCCTCGGTGAACGGGATCCTCGCCGGTCCGGGGTGGGCGGCGTATTCCACCTCGAAGGCGGGGCTGATCATGCTGACCCGCTCGCTGGCGAACGACTACGGACCGCGCGGCGTCCGGGCCAACTGCGTCTGCCCGGGGTGGGTCCGGACGCCGATGGCGGACGCGGACATGGACGAGGCCGCCCGCATGCGAGGCATCGACCGGGAGGAGGCCTACGCACTGACCCATGCCGACAACCCGCTGCGGCGTCCCGGCGAGCCCGACGAGGTCGCCTCGGTCGTCTCCTTTCTGACCGGGCCCGACGCCTCCTACGTCAACGGCGCGGCGCTGACGGTAGACGGCGGGACGACCGTGGTGGATCCCACCGCCGCGAGCCAGTTCCGGCCGTGAATCGCAGACCACAGACCGGGTAACAGCGGTGTAGGACTGCAACGCGACGAGAGGAGCGATATGGCACGCGTAGCGATCGCTGAAATCTGGACTTTCCGAGCCAGTCCACAGATCAACGTCCAAGACATCGACCTGAGTGGCTACAAGGTCGAGGCCACGAACGGAGGCATCGGAAAGGTGGACCAGGCCACCTATGAAACGGGCGGCAGTTACCTGATCGTCGACACGGGACCCTGGATTCTGGGTCGTAAGGTCCTCCTGCCGGCGGGTGTGGTCGAGCGCATCGACCCTGACGACGAGAAGGTCTACGTCGATCGGACCAAGGACGAGGTCGAGAACTCTCCGGAGTTCGACCCAGACACCCATCGCGACGCCACCGATTACCGCGAGCGCGTCGGCGACTACTACGCCCGAGGCTGACCAGAGCGTCAGAAAGCCCTCCCACGGGAGGGCTTTCTGCTTCTAAATGCTTCTCAAGAAGCGCCTTCCCGGCCTCGTACCCGCGCCGACCAGGATTGCGGTCAGGCCCGATCCTCGTCGAGCTCGCGCTCGATCGGCATCGTCGCGCTGAGCAGCGGCGACGGCGTCTCGGAGTCATCCTGGTCGCAGACGAAGACGAAGTCGATCACGCCGGAGTCGATGGTGGCGTGGACGCCTTCGACCTTCCAGCGCGGGTCGATCGTGCGCAGGCGGCGGACCGATCCGTCGGTCCGGATCGTGCCGACTACCGAGCCGTGGATCTCGCCGTCGTCGGACTCGGCCGAGGCGCTGAAACAGACCAAGTCCTCGGTCAGGGCGGTGGCGTCCGAGAAGCACAGCGGCACGCCATCAACCTCACCCAGCTGATAGGCGTGCATCTCCGCGAGCTCGTCGGGTTCGATGACGAGGTCCTGGCGGAGCGTGCGCGACAGGTCACCGAGCTCGAACTCCGCAACGGTATTGGGCGACCCGCCCTCGTTGCCGCGGTGAAGCAGCCACAGCCGGCTCCCGAGCACGGCCGCGCCTTCGATGTTGATGTCGCCGCCGAGCTCGGCGCGCATGGCTTCGTACACCGGGCGCAGGCCTACCGTACGCGGCTCTCCCGCGAGTGAGCCGTCGGGCGCGAACGACCAGTAGAAGCCGCGGTCGCGGGAGGGCTTGGATCCTGAGCCGATGCCGAGCAGGCCGCCATTGGGCTCACCGTCGACAGGCGGCAGCGAGGTCAGGCCCTCGAGGTCCGGCTTGTCAGGTTCTTCGCCCACGTCGGCGCCGGCGGCGAAGACCCGCCGCGCCGTTCCTGGACCACCGCGTGCGAGCTCGAAGACGCCGATCGCGAGCAGATCGTCACCGACGACGTAGACGAAGTCGCCTCGCTTGGCGATCCCGGACGCCGAAGCGATGTGGGCCGGATGACCCTCGCTCGGCGGCTCGTCCAGATCGAGATCGCGCAGCCGGCGCAACTCGAGGGGTGGCAGTTGCTCGCGCGGTGCCTGAATGGGGCGCATGTCCGGCCTATACCCGCGCGCGGCGACTCGCAGCCATTCCTCCGCTTTCCGAAAGACCGCCGGACCACGAAGCAGGGCGAATCCAACCGAGCTAGTGAAGGCACAGTTGCAGCTACCTACTAGTCGCAGGACTCGCAGGTGAGGGTCCGAACTCGTCAGCTCCAGGCGTTGTCGACCGAGGAGTTCCTTGATGCGATCAGCTGGGACCGGTGTGTTCGCGTGCGGCCTCGTGGTGCTTGCACTGACGGCTGGGACCGCACGCGCGGAAAGCACCCATCTGGTCCAACCCGGAGAGTCGCTGTGGGGGATAGCGGCGGCTAACAACCTGACGACGCGCACCGTCGCCGTCTACAACGGTCTCTCGGAGGACGCGGGCCTGATCGCGGGGACCACGATCCAGGTCCCCACCGTCGCCGAGGGTGCAAGCTCGCTCGCCACGGGCCAGGCGGGGGCCGCGACGCCGGCCACCACAACCGTCGCCTCGACAGGGGGTGAAGTCGGCTCCTCGGATCTGACCCAGGTCGTCCCCGCTCCTGGGATGGGCCACGTCCCGTCACCCTACGGCGAGCTGCATCTCGACCCC
>JAJTCK010000099.1 GCA_021323175.1 Solirubrobacterales bacterium
GACGGCGCCGGAGGGCGCCGCGTCGACGGCGAGCTGGTATGCGACCGCGCGCTCCTCCGGGTCCGCGATCGCGCGCGACGCGAGGGCGACGTCGGCGAGGTCGTCGGCGCGATCGCGATACGGGACTCGAAGCGTCCAGCTCACGGCCGCCGCTCCTCGGCCTTGCGAAGCTTGTCCTCGACCGCGATTCGGATCGCCGAGCTCAGCGACCGGCGCTCGGCCGCGGCGTGCTCGCGGAGTTGCCTGTCGAGCGGATGCGGGAGCCAGCTCTGTACGACGGTGCCGCCGCGCTCGGTCTCGTGGGTTGTCGCCATCCGATCACCTTTCGTCTCGCTCCGTGTCAGGTGATTCGGTGGCTACGTCGCCTCGCTCGGAGCTTGACGAGGCACGATGGACAAATCCTACCCACCGCGTCGGCGGCCAGCGGTGCGCCAGTGGTGCGCCAGTCAGCACCCCGCTCAGGCGGTTTTGAGCGGTCCCGAGCGCCTAGACAAACCGCTTGTTCAAGCGGAATCCCGCTTAGCCAAGCGGTGCGCGCTAGTTCTCTCCTCCCTGTACCCCGAGACGCCCCGCGAAGTGCGGGGCGTTTCGTTTGGGGCTTGAACAAGCCGTTCGTGAGTTGCCCTACCGTCCGGAGGAGCGCGAAAATCGGCCCGTGCACCAGTCTGTGCACCAGTCAGACAAGCGTGACGCAGAACGCGGGGGCGATTTCGCCGGCAGCTGGGCGTCGAGGGAGGACGGCGCGCGGCAGTTGTCTGGGCGGTGGTGCTTGACGTCGTTTAGTGGACTGCGTCCGCGGCACTCGGCGGTTCCACACGGCTTAGGTAGGCATCCATGCGCTCACGGACCTCGTCATGGCTGCCGGGCATCAGGTGACCATAGTGTCGAACGTGGTCTGGATCTTCGAGTGCCCCATGAACGTCCGGATCGCCTTCGGATTCGCACCAGCGTCGATCAGCAGGGGAGGCGAATGTGTGCCGGCACTCATGCAGCGTGATCGGCTGCGTCCCGCATCCGAACATGCTCGTTTGGCGCGCTTGCCGACCGCCATCGGGGCAAACGGAACCGCCGCGGACCGGCCGAAGACGAGCATCTCGCCGCACTTCCCAGCCCGGAGCTGATGCTCGTCAAGGTGGTCGCGGAGTATGCCCAGCACCGGAACCGTGCGTCGACTCGACCTGGACTTCGGCTCGATCGGGCCCTCGTACTGGTCCCACTGACGCTCAACATGGACCACGCTGGCGCCGAGATCAAGGTCTGAGCAGCCCGGCGTCCGGCTTGCTCGCATCTCAGCCCGAGCGGTGATAGTTTGAACCGCTGTTCAACGTTCGGGCGAGGAGAGACCGGGTGTGAGCCCGCGTCCGCAGATCGACCATATCCGTAGACCGCAGTTGCTCAGGGCCGCAGCAGACGTGATCGTCGAACGCGGCCTTGCCTCGACGCGGATCGCGGACGTCGCCGAACGAGCGGGCACCAGCCCACCGGCGGTGCTCTATTGGTTCCGGTCGAAGGACGAGTTGCTCGCCGAGGCGCTGACGGTCGGCGAGGAGCGCTTCTACCTCGAGATGCGCGAGCGCATTCACCGGTTGGAGCGCCCGCGCGACCAGTTGCGTTTCATGATCGAGGCTTCAGCCGAGGAGTACGACTGGACCCTGTGGATCGAGCTTTGGGCCCGCGCTCTTCGTGATCCCGGGTCGCGACAAGCTCGTCAGCGACTGGACAAGCGCTGGCGCGAGGAGATCGCGGCCGTGATCCGAGCCGGGCAGGGGGCAGGTGAGTTCGGTGACGCCGATGCCGACGAGGTGGCTCTGCTGCTCGGCTCGCTCCTCGACGGACTTGCCGTCCAGGCGACGCTGCATGACCCCGATGTAGCTCGCGAGCGGATGCTTCGCTGTGCCCTCGAGATGGCCGAATCGCTCCTCGACTGTGAGTTGGGGGCGGCGGCCTACGAGACCGCGGCGAAGGATGGATCGAGGGCAGAAAACCACGCTGTCCGTGAGACCGTGCACCTCGCGGACACCGAACTCAGGAGGCGACTCGAATGACGCACCACCCGAAGGAACGGCCGAACTCCCTGAGCAGGCGCGGTTTCCTGCTACGAAGCGCAGGTGCCGCCGCGGCCGTCTCCGGTGCTGGGCCCCTGCTCGCCGCCTGCGGCAGCACGACGAGCGAGAGCAACGGCGCGGGCGGCGAAGGGCCGGGAGGCCTGCCGCTCGCGAGGCCCGACAAGCGCGTGACCCTGCCGCGTTGGGAGGATCCCATCGAGTCCGGGCTGGAGCCGGAGACCGGTGGCACCTTCACCGTCTTCAACTATCCCGCCTACTTCTACAGGAAGCTCCTCAATGAGTTCGGGGACAAGTACGGCGTCGAAGTCCAGGTCACGCCGTTCGACAACATCAACTCCGGACTCCAGCGGCTTGCCTCCGGAGGGGTCGAGCCCGACGTGATGGAAATCACGCCGGACACGCTCGACATCGGCGTTGCCGGCGAGCTGATCAAGCCGCTCAATCTCGACTACATCCCGAACCTCCAAAAGAACATCTGGCCGCAGCTCGTTGACCCGTTCTACGACGGCGAGTCGCGCTACACCGTTCCCTACACCTGCTACGCCACCGGCATCGCATGGCGGACGGACAAGGTCACTGAGGACATCGCCGGCATGGACCAGCCGTGGGACATCTTCTGGGAGTCTCAGGCGTACAAGGGCAAGGTGGGGCTCCTCTCCGAGAACCGGGAGACGATCGGTATGGCGCTCCTCCGCAAGGGGATCACGGACATCAACACCGAGGATCCCGAGCTCGTGAACCAGGCAGTGTCCGATCTCCAGGAGCTCTACGAGATCTGCAACGTCAAGGTGGACGACCTCCAGTACCAGACGATTCCGGAGGGGTCGAGTTGGCTCCACCAGGCATGGTCTGGGGACATGATCGCGGGCTACATCTACTACCTACCGAAGGGAACGCCGGCGAGCGCCCTCGGCTTCTGGAGGGCACCCCACGGCAAGGTGCCGGTCCAGAACGACTGCTTCGCGGTTTGCTCGACGACGAAGAAGCCGGTGCTCTCGCATCTCTTCCTCAACTACCTTCTCGACAACGGCGTTGCCTATGAGAACTTCGTCGATTTCAACGGGTATCAGCCTCCGTTGAACGAGATCGACCCCGCCGCCCTGGTGCGGGAGGGAGTCGTGCCCGAGCACCTGGAGAACAGCGTTCTGACGGACGATGATCTCGGCCCCGACTCGCTGCAGTACGGGACGCTCACGTCCGAGGGACAGCAGCTGTGGCAGGACGGCTACTCGAACTTCCTCGCCGGAGGAGGGAGTTGACGGCTCCGGGGCGCGAGCGTTAGGGCGTCGTGTACCGGCGCTGGTTGTGGCCCGCCAGTGCGCTTCCGGGCGTTCTGTGGCTCGTTCTCCTCTTCGTCGTTCCGTTCTATGCGGTCCTCGCGGTCGCGCTGGGAACGGTCGACCCGATCCTCTTCCAGCCGGTTCCCACCTGGAACCCGCTCGAATGGAACGTGGGTTGGCTCAACGAGGTGTTCACCCGGCTCGCGCCGGGAGGAATCTGGTTCGACGTCGGGGTCAGGACGATCGTTTACGTCGTTATCGCCCTGGCCCTCTGCCTGCTGATCGGTTATCCGGTCGCCTACTACACGGCCCGGCACGCGGGACGGTGGAAGGGCCTCATTCTCATCCTGATCATCATGCCCCTCTGGATCAGCTACATGATGCGGATGCTCGCCTGGGTGAACCTGCTGCAGGAGGACGGCTGGGTGAACGAGGTCCTGATGTTCACCCAGGTGCTCAGCGAGCCACAGGATTGGCTGGGCGGGAGGGACTTGACCGTCATCTTGGCCCTCGTCTACGGCTACATCCCGTTCCTGATCCTGCCGCTCTTCGCCGCACTCGATCGCATCGACCGCAGCCACCTGGAAGCGGCACGTGACCTCGGGGCGAGCCCCTGGTCCGCGTTTCGCAGGGTAACGCTGCCGCTCTCGAAGACAGGCATCCTGGGGGGCGCCGTCCTCATCACGCTGCCGATGTTCGGCGATTACTACACGCCGAACATCGTCTCCGGCGCGCCGAGCACGTCGATGATCGGCAACCAGATCGACCTCTACTTCCACGGCGGGCCACAGCCGACGATCGGCGCCGCGCTCACGATCGTGCTGGCCGCCTTCCTGACGATCCTGATGCTCTACTACATGCGGACCATCCATCGCGCCCAACGCGAGGCCGGGACGGTGGGGGCGCTGTGACGGCCGTCGCCGAGCCGCGAGCGAGGCCGCAGCCCTCGGCCTTGACCCGCTTGCGCGGCTGGTTCCGCAACCCCTGGGGAAAGCCGCGCGCCCTGAAGGTCGTCACCTGGCTCTACATCCTGTGGTCGATCGTGCCGGTGCTGATCGCGGTGCAGTTCTCCTTCAACGCGACCCGCTCGCGCACCGTCTGGGACGGCTTCTCGGATCGTTGGTACTGGGGGGATCCAGTGGACTCGGTCTGGCACGACCCGGCCCTTTCGAATGCTCTTGCTCAGAGCTTCAAGCTGGCGATCGCGGACGTTCTCATCGCTGTTCCGATCGGGGTTTTGCTCGCCCTCGGTCTCGCCCGCTGGCGTGGTCGCGGCTCCGGCACCGCCAACTTCATCATGCTGTTTCCGCTGGTCACGCCCGAGATCGTGATGGGCGTGTCCCTCCTCCTCGTCTTCAGCCACGTCTTCACCTTCATCGAGACGGGAACCACCGCCCAGATCCTCGGCCACGTGACCTTCTCGATCTCCTTCGTGGTCGTGATCGTGCGCGCTCGGCTGTTCTCGATCGGCAGGCAGTACGAGGAGGCCGCCGCCGACCTCGGGGCCACGCCGTTCCGCGCGCTGACGCGCGTCCTCCTGCCCTTGCTCATGCCGGCGATCATCGCCTCGGCCGCCGTGGTGTTCGCCATCTCGGCCGACGACTTCGTCATCAGCCAGTGGCTGTCCAGCGGCGGACCCACGGACACCGTCCCGGTCCAGATCTACGCAGCGACGCGCGCCGCGCCGTTACCGTCTGTGAACGCGATCGCAACGATCATGATGGTGTCAACCCTCCTCATTGTCACGGCCGGCTTCCTCACCTGGCGCCTGCTCACCCGCGGAGAGCGTCGGGCGGGCAAAGCGGCGGAGGACATGGGCGCCTTCAACCTCAACTAGTTTCGGGAGACCAATGGCACGCGGCGAAATCGAATTGAGCAAGCTGACCAAGCAGTTCGCCGAGGTGACTGCGGTGGACGGCATTGATCTCCACATCCCGGGCGGTGAGTTCTTCTCGCTCCTCGGGCCTTCCGGCTGCGGGAAGACGACCACTCTGCGAATGATCGCCGGCTTCGAGCAACCCACTTCCGGGGAGATCCTCCTGGACGGCACAGACGTCGCCTACACACCGCCTCACCAGCGCAACGTCAACACCGTGTTCCAGAACTACGCGCTCTTCCCGCACCTGAACGTCTACGACAACATCGCCTTCGGGCTGAAGGAGGGGAAGCGGCCGAAGGCCGAGATCCGCGAGCGCGTCGGCAAGGCGCTTGAGCTCGTCCAGCTTTCGGGGTACGAGAGGCGCAAGTCGTCCCAGCTCTCGGG
>JAJTCK010000100.1 GCA_021323175.1 Solirubrobacterales bacterium
CGGAAGCGCGGATAGACCGGCGTCTTCTCCTCGGGGTACTGGATCGTCACGGGGCCCTCGATGATGCGCGCGAAGGTGGTGCGCAGGCCCTTCAGCGTCGCGCCGAAGGTTCGCGCGACCCCGCCGAGCCCGCCCGGCTCGGGGCCGCGCTGCACGGCGATCACGTCCCCTTCGTCGAGGTAGGGAAACTCGCGGTTCATCTGCTCGATTCCGTCGGTGTTCAGCTCGGCGTTCATGGCGGGACCTCTACAGGACGGTGACGAGGATCGCGGTGACCAGGACATTCAGCGTCGCGAGCGGGAGCATGATCTTCCATCCCAGGCTCATCAGCTGGTCGTAGCGCAGGCGCGGCAGCGTAGCCCGCACCCAGATGAAGAAGAAGATCAGTGTCAGGACCTTGGCGATCATCCAGACGGGGTCGAGCCACCCCGGGCCGGGTCCCATCCAGCCACCGAGGAAGAAGGTGACCGCGATGGCGGAGACGACGAACATCTCCAGGTACTCGGCCAGGAGGTAGGAGCCGAACCGCATTCCGCCGTACTCGGTCATGTAGCCCTGGACCAGCTCGGCGTCGGCCTCGGGCAGGTCGAAGGGCGCGCGGTTGGTCTCGGCGAACCCGGCGACCATGAAGATCAGGAAGCCGACGAACTGAGGGACGATGAACCAGATCTCGTCCTGTGCCTCCACGATCGAGGTCAGCGACAGCGAGCCGGCCATCATCACGCCGCCCAGCAGCGACAGGCCCATCGAGACCTCGTAGGAGATCAGCTGCGCCGCCGAGCGCATCGAGCCCAGGAAGCTGTACTTGGAGCCCGAAGACCACCCGGCTAGCAGCAGGCCGTAGAAGCTCAGCGAGCCGAAGGCGAAGAAGTAGAGGACGCCGATGGAGACGTCGATGCCGTACAGGCCGATCCCCTCCTGGACGTTGCCGAACGGGATGATCGCCAGGGTCACGATGCCGCTGAAGATGACCAGCGCCGGCGCGATCGCGAACAGGAGCGGGACCGCGCCTGAGGGGCGGAACATCTCCTTGCCCGCCAGCTTCATGATGTCGGCGAGCGGCTGGAGCAGCCCCATCGGGCCGACCCGGTTCGGGCCGTAGCGGTTCTGGAAGCGCCCGATCAGCTTGCGCTCGGCGACGGTCAGCACGGGGACGATCAGGAAGACCAGCAGGAAGATCAGCACCGACTTCACGACCATGACCCAGGTCGCTTCCACGAAGCCGACCTCGGCCAGGGGAATCAACGCGCTCCCTCCGCAGGCATCGGCGTCGCGACGACTCGCGCCCGCCCGTTGCCGCCACCGCCGCTCGCGCTTCCGTTCGTCTCGGGTTCGGGCCGCCTCTCGACCGTGATGCGCCGCGGCTCACCGGTTGCGATCAGGTTGGCGTTGTCGGTCTCGGTCCCCTCGATCAGGAACGCGGCACCCGGCCGCATCCGCTCGCGCACCGACACCCGCGCCTCGAGCCTCGACCCGTCGGCGCTCACCGTGACCGGATCGCCGTTCGCGAGATCCAGGGTCTTGGCGTCCTTCGCCGACAGCTCGAGGCGCTGGGTCGGCATCAAGAACCGCAGCGACGGATTGCGCCGCGTGGCCTCCGCGGCCCATATGTCTTTGTAAGTCCCCAGCACCAGCCCCTCGCCCTCCGGGGGGGCGTAAGCGGGGACGCCCGTGCCGTCGCCGCCCCCCGTAGGCTGGGGCACCCAAGACGACCCGGGGTCGCGCTCCTGCCACCTGAGACCGCGGCCGCCGATCTCTTCGTACGCCGTATCGCCGTAGAACGGGACTTCCGCGCAGAGCGCCGCGAAGACGTCCTCGGGTGTGCCGTAGTCAACATTCGTGCCCAGGGCTTCCGCGATCTCCGCCAGCGCCCACCACGTCGGGCGGACGCCGCTGGGGAGGGGCACGTTGCGGCGCAGCCGCTGCAGGCGGCCGTCGGGGTGCGTGACGACGCCCTCCTTCTCGGCGTGCGACTCGGCCGGGAAGACGATGTTCGCGTGCTTCGCTGACTCGTCCTCGGTCAGGGCGAAGGCGACGACGAAGGTCGATGCCAGCGCCCTGCGCCAGGTTTCGCCGCCGGGATAGTTGCGGACCGGATCGGATCCCAGCAGCAGCAGGGCGCTCAGGTCGCCTGACGCCAGGCCGTCGCGGATCTGGACGGCGCCCTTCCCGGCGGCGGCGGTTCGGTACCCGGGGCCGGTCTCCGGCAGGAACCCGGCTTCGCGCAGGCCGCGGGCGTTCGATTCCTCGGGGACCTCCAGCAGGCCCGTGCCGATGCGCTGGTGCATCTGCAGGGCGCGGGCGATGTCGTGGAGGGCCTTGACCGCGCCGGGGCGGCGCCAGAGGCGCTCGCCCCACACGATCACGGAATCGGGGATCGCGCGCAGGGCGTCGGCGATGGCCGCGGCGTCCTTCGCGTATCTGCCGGACGCCTCGTATCCCTCGGCGCCGAGTGCGCCCGCTAGCGACTCGATGAAGGCGATGGCCTCCCCGGGCGCGTAGCGGACGGCGTCGGTCGCGGCTCCTCCGTCCAGCGCGCTCGGGCGCTCGGTCGCGACCAGCAGCCGCGTACCGTTGCGGCGCACCGCCTTGCGAATCCGCAGGTCGAGGATCGGCATCTCGTGGAGCGGGTCGGCTCCCAGGACCAGGATCCCTCCCGCGTAATCCAGATCGGAGACCTTTGCGGCCAGCTCGGGCCTGGCGAGCTCGGACAGCAGCTGCGGGTCGGGCGCGTTGGGGGAGGAATCCAGGTTGCCCGAGCCGAGCGCGTCCCGCATCAGGCCCTGGGCCAGGAAGCCCTCCTCGTTCGAGGTGCCGCCGCCGGCGAGTGCCGCGGCGCGCGGGCCCGCCTTGCGCAGGCCGTCGGCTGCCATGCGGATCGCCTCCTCCCAGGACACGGGGGAGAGGCTGCCGTCGCCGGCGCGGACCATCGGCTCGGTGATGCGCTCGCTGCCGGAGAGCATCTGGTAGCCGAAGCGGCCCTTGTCGCAGAGCCAGCCGTCGTCCACGGCCTTGTTATCGCGGGCCAGGACCCGCATCACCCTCTCGTCGCGGACCGTGAAGGCGACGTTGCACTGGCTGGGGCACAGGGTGCAGATCGACCCGGCCTGCTCGATGTCCCAGGGGCGCGCCCGGAACCGATAGCTGTACGACGTCAGCGCGCCGACCGGGCAGAGCTCGATCACGTTGCCGTGGAACGGCGCGATGTACGGCCGGTCGTCAAAGGTCCCTACGAAGCTGCGGTCGCCGCGCTCGTGCAGGACCAGCTGCTCGTCCTCGGAGATCTCCTGGCTGAAGCGGACGCACCGGTAGCAGAGGATGCAGCGCTCGCGGTCAATCGCGATCAGGGGCGAGAGCTCGAGCGGCTTCTGGTAGTGGCGCTTGGGATCGGTGAACCGGCTCTTGCCTGGGCCCCAACCCATCGCGATGTCCTGGAGAGGACACTCGCCGCCCTTGTCGCAGACGGGGCAGTCGAGCGGGTGATTGACAAGCAGGAACTCGACGACCGCGTTCTGGGCCTCCTTCACCTGGTCGGTCTGGGTGTAGACGACCATGCCGTCCCGCACGGGCGTGGAGCAGGCGGTCTGGAGCTTAGGGATCCCCTCGATCTCGACCAGGCACATGCGGCAGGCGCCCACCGGCGGACCCAGCTTCGGCTCGTAGCAGAAGACCGGGATCTCGATGTCGCCCATCTTCGCGGCGTCCACGAGCATCGTGCCCTCGGGGGCCACGACCTCGCGCCCGTCCACCACCAGGGTCACGGCGTTGCGGATCGGCTGGCTCATCGAGACCGCCCCGCGTCCGTCAGGTGCTCGGCCTCGCGGCGGGCCCGGCGTCCCTTGCTTTCGGCGGCGCCGCTGCGCGCACCCCCGTTGCGCCCGTTCAGAGACGGCACCCCCTTCTCGAGGGCCTCCTCGAACTCCGGCCGGAACTTCTCGACCATCGAGCCGACGGGCGCTGCCATCGAGTCGCCGAGCACACAGAGGCAGTTGCCGGTGATGTTCTTCTGGACCGAGGCGATCGTCTCCAGGTCGATCGGGGTCGCCTCGCCTCGGATCATGCGCTCCAGCATCTTCACGGTCCAGTTCGTCCCCTCGCGGCAGGGAGTGCACTTCCCGCACGACTCGTGGTGGTAGAACTTCGCCGTCCTCAGGGCGAGCTGCACGATCGAGGTGCGCTCGTCGCAGACGATTATCGAGCCGGAGCCCAGCATCGAACCGGCCTCCTGCATGGCTTCGAAGCTGTAGGGCAGATCCAGGCCCTCCTCGGCGGTCAGCACGGGCGCCGAGGAGCCGCCCGGGAAGAAGCACTTGATCGCCCGCTCCTCGGTGCCACCGGCCAGGCCTTCGATCAGCTCCCGGGTCGGGATTCCCAGCTCGACCTCGTAGTTGCCGGGCTTCCGGACGTCCCCCGAGACCGAGACGACCTTCGTGCCAGGGGACTGCTCGGTGCCGAACTGCTTGAACCAGTCGGCGCCCGAGCCGACGATGTGCGGCACGTTCGAGAGAGTCTCGACGTTGTTGATCAGGGTCGGCCCCCCGTACAGGCCCTGGACGGCGGGAAACGGGGGCTTCAGCCGGGGGTTTCCCCGCTTGCCCTCGAGGGAGTCCAGCAGCGCCGTCTCCTCGCCGCAGATGTAGGCGCCGGCTCCGCGGTGGACGACCAGCTCGACCTGCTCGCCGGTGTCGAGGACGCTCTCGCCCAGGAACCCGGCCTCGTAGGCTTCTTCGACCGCCTGGTCGAGGATGTCGCCCTGCAGGTCGTACTCGCCGCGGATGAAGATGAAGCAGCGGTTGGCGCCCGCGGCGCGCGCGGCGATGATGATGCCCTCGATCAGCTGGTGGGGGTTCTTCTGCATCAGCTCGCGGTCCTTGAACGCGCCGGGCTCGGACTCGTCGGCGTTGCAGCACAGGTACTTGTCCATGTCACCGCGGGGCAGGAAGCTGGCCTTCTTCCCCATGGAGAAACCGGCGCCGCCGCGTCCGCGAAGCCCCGACTCCTCGAGCTCCTTCAGAACCTCCTCGGGCGCCATCTCCAGGAAGGCCTTGCGGATGGACTGGTAGCCGCCGAGCTCCTTGTAGGTCCTGATCGACGCGAGCTCCGGCTCGTCGATGTTGCGGAACAGGATCCGGGTCTCCTTGGCCGTGGGGGCGGCCGCCATCAGGACCCGCCCTTCGGCTTGCCGGTCGAAGTCTCAGGCTGAGCGCGCTTGGCCGCCACCTTGTTCATCGCGTGCTGCGTCACCCGGGGGTCGGTCCCGGCTCGCGGCCCGCTGCCGCCGGCCGCACCGCGGTCGGCCAGGCGCTTCTCGGGCAGGACCTCCTTGCCGCTGCGCATCTGCTCCAGCGCCGCCTCGGCGTCCTCGTCGGTGAGCGGCCCGTAGTAGCGCTCGTCGATCGAGGCCATCGGAGCGATGTCGCACGCGCCCAGGCACTCGAAGCTCCGGACCAGCACCTCGGGAGTGCGCTCGACCCCGCTGCCGTGGGTGCCGGTGACCGGCGGGTCCTGCTCGTCTCCCTGCTCGGCGGCGGCGTCCATGAACGCCGCCAGCAGCTCGTCGGCGCCGCGGAGCCAGCAGCTGATGTT
>JAJTCK010000032.1 GCA_021323175.1 Solirubrobacterales bacterium
TGCGGCGAGCTCCAGCTCGGCGGGCTCCGGCTCCGTGAGTTCCGGCTCCTCAGGCGAAGGCGCGAGCAGCGCGAACGGCAAGGCCGGAGCCACCAAGGCAGAGCTGTACGAGCGCGCGAAGCGGCTCGGCATCGAGGGCCGCTCCAAGATGAGCAAGCAGGATCTCGAGCGCGCAATTCGCGACGCCGGCTGACCCTACGCGAAGAGTCTCGTCGGGCCGATCCACGGCCGCGAGAGCGTCACGAGTTCTTCCGCGACCGAGCGGAGCTGTTCGCCGGCTACTCCACTTCGTCTCCGCTCACGACCCCCAGCTTGTTATCCGGGCCAGCGATTGCGAGTGCGGTCTCGCGCTGCGCTTCGTTGGGAACCGTCGCGTCGAAGACGAAGAGCTCAACGACGATGTCGGGGTCGAACATGACCTGGCTCTGGTAGTTGACGACCTTTCGTCCGGTCAGCTGCTCGATCGTCCCGGTCAGCCGCTCAGCCATCTCGTTCTCGAACCGCCCACGAAGAGCAAATCGTCCATGAGATATGACTTCGCTTGGACCGGACCCTTGCCGTAGTACTTCTTCATCGCCTGGACCATCTCGCGAGAGATGCTGGAAAGCATGCTCTCGCCCGACTGGCGGTCGTGGGCAGGCTTCGGAACTCCGCTTGGATCGGGCATCCTCAAAAACCCTAGCGCTCTCGAGAGGTCCTTCGAAGGAGGGTAGGAGTCCGCCACGGCGCGGCGTTGGTTTATGCGCACCAGTACCCCCTCTCAGGCTTCTTCCAACGGTTTCCGGCGATGCGGGACATGGCTCTATCAGCGGAGGGGGTGGGATTCGAACCCACGAAGGACCCAAAGGCCCTTAACGGTTTTCGAGACCGCCCCGTTCAACCGCTCCGGCACCCCTCCGGGCGTGTCAAGGCTAGCGTCCGGCCTGTCAGCGGCGGCTGATTCCCCAGCGGCCGAGCAGCGGCTTTCCGAAGCGCCGCTTGTGGGCACGCAGCAGCTCGCGGGTCTCGGCCTCGAGCTGCTTGTCGGCGGGTCCCTGCTCGTGGATCGAGGCCGCAAGGCGGGCGCAGGCGCGGTTCGCTTCCTGGATGTATTCGCGGTCCGGAGGCCTGCGACCGCCCCCCGGAGCGGCCCGGACCTCGGCGACCGTCTCCTGAATCTGACGGCCGCGCGTGTTGACGGGACGCCAGCGAAAGCCCACCTCGCGGCCACAGCCGCAGAAGCATTCGGTCACGAGCCCGGAGCCGTCACCTGGCGAGCTGGCCCTCGAGCACGTAGCGCAGTATCTCGACGACCTGCTCGGGCGACTCGGCCGTGGCCTGAGCGGCACGGTCGATCTCCTTCAGGGCGTGGTCGTGGTCCGGCGGATGCAGCGTCACGATCGGCTTGCCCAGGGCAGCTGCGAACCCGGCGTCGAAGGCGGCGTTCCACTGCTTGTACTTCTCGCCGAAGCGAACGACGACCACGTCGGCGTTGCGGATCAGGGTTTGGGTGCGGATCGCGTTGACCCCGGCGCCCTTGTGGTCCTTCCAGAAGGAGTCGGACTCGTCGCCCAGGATCGCCACGCCGACGTCGTCCGAGGCGCCGTGGTCGGTGACCGGGGACGTGAACGCCACGTCGAGGCCCGCTCGCTCGGCGCCGGCGGCGATCTGCTCGCGCCAATCGCTGTGGATCTCTCCGGCGAGGTAGACGTTCCAGGCAGCCACGGGCCGATCTTAGCCGCCGCCCGTGGCGCCCGGATTCGGCCGAACGGCCCGGCTTCGGCTTCTATGATCCTGATCGCCCGGAGAGGTGTCCGAGTGGTTTAAGGAGCTCGCTTGGAAAGCGAGTGGGCGGGCTTATACCTGCCTCGTGGGTTCGAATCCCACCCTCTCCGCTAGCTGGGGCCGGAAACGAGCTCCCCCACCCCGTCCCGGAAGACCTCGGTGTGGCGGTCCACGTCGGCCTCGGTCGTCGCCGGGCTCATCAGCGCCATGTTGTGGAAGGGGGTCAGCAGGATGCCCCGGTTCAGCGCGTGCAGGTGCATGTAGCGGTCGAGCTCGGCGTCGCCCGAGGCGGCGGCCAGCGCTCCGTTGCGCGCCACGTCGGGGCTGAACAGGTACTCGGCGCGGCAGCCCAGGCGGGTGACGTGCCAGGGTGCCCCGTGCTCGTCGATCACCGACTGGACCCCCGCGGTGAAGCGCTCCCCCAGGGCGATCATGCGCTCGAAGGCCTCGTCGGTAAGCACCTCCGACAGGGTCGCCCGCGCCGCCGCCAGCGATAGCGCGTTGCCAGCCAGGGTCCCGCCGATGCCTCCGATGTCGGAGAGCTCCTCCTCGATCGCGTCGCCGATCCGCGACGCCACCTCCTCGGTGAAGCCGTAGGTCCCGATCGGAATGCCGCCCGCGATCGGCTTGCCGATGGTGAGCATGTCCGGCTCCAGACCGTGGGCCTGTGTGTATCCGCCGGGCCCCGCACAGATCGTGTGCGTCTCGTCGATGATCAGCAGGGCCCCGTGCCTGCGTGTCATCTCGCGGACCGCGTCGTGGTACCCCGGATCGGGCAGGACGATCCCGATGTTGGTCAAGGCCGGCTCCATCAGCACGCAGGCCACGTCGCCGTGCGCGAGCTCCCGCTCCAGGGCTTCGACGTCGTTGATCTCGACGACGCGGGTTGTCTCGGCCGGGTTCACCGGCGGCCCGATGTTGCCCATGCGCGGCCCGACCGTCCCGTCGGGCTCGAGCTCGACGAAGGTCTCGTCGACGCTCCCGTGATAGCACCAGTTGTGGACCAGGATCTTCGGCCTGCCCGTCACCTGACGGGCCAGGCGGATGGCCCAGCGGTTTGCGTCGGTCGCGGTCAGCGAGAACTGCCAGAGCGCCAGCCCGAAGCGGCGCCCGAGTTCCTGGCCGACCCAACCGGCGTCCTCGCTGGGAAGCATCGTGGTGATGCCGGCCGCGGCTCGCTCGCTGACGGTGCGGACAACCGGCTCGGGGCTGTGTCCGGCCATCGCGCCGGTGTCGCCGAGGCAGAGGTCAACGTACTCGTGACCGTCCACGTCACTGAAGCGGGCGCCGGATGCTTCATGGACGTACACGGGGAATTCACCCGGCCAGCGCACCATCCAGTTCATCGGGACTCCGTCGAGGAGCGAGGCCCGTGAGCGCTCGAAGACCTCGAATGAGCGCGGGTTGCCCTCGCGGAACCTCATCAACTCCCGGCTCATCAGCTCGCGAAGCCAGGTCCTGTCGATCTCGGCCATCGCCGGATCGTATTCGCCGCAGCCCCGCGGGGAGCACTCAGCGCCTGGCGGCGAAGAAGGCCTCGAGCAGGGTCGCGCACTCGACGGAGAGCACGCCTCCATCCGTATCGGGCCTGTGACTCAGGGCCGCAGCGGCGGGTGAGGCGTAAAGGTCGACCACTCCCCCGAGCGCGCCGCCCTTGGGATCCGATGCCCCGTAGACGACCCGGGGAACGCGAGCGAGCGAGATGGCCCCGGCGCACATCGCGCAGGGCTCGAGCGTCACGTACAGCGTGGTGTCAGGCAGCCGCCAGCCTCCGAGCGCGGCTGCGGCCTCTCGCAACGCCAGCACCTCAGCGTGCGCGGTGGGGTCGGCGCGGACCTCGCGCTCATTGCCGGCCGCCGCGAGGACATCGTCCCCGCGCGCGATGACCGCGCCGATCGGCACGTCATCGTGCTCCGCGGCGGCCTGGGCTCGCGCCAGGGCGAGCCTCATCAGACGCTCGTCACGGTTCCGCGTCAGGGACTGGGTCATGCGGGCCAGTATCGAGCACGCACGCCGGCGGCATGCCCGGCTGGAACTTTTCACAGGCTCTCGTGTTCTCCTGAATGGACCGGCGACCGCCGTCCACGTATGTATGCACGACGACCCATGCGCCGACTGTTCGCCACATTTCCCCTTGCACTTGCCGTCGCCGCGGCGGCGGCCGCGCCGGCGCCGGCCGATCACGCGCCCGATCACGCCGTGCCCGCCTTCGTGCCCGGTGAGGTGGTCGTGGGCCTCGAGGGCGGGAGGGAGAAGGTCGTGGAACTGCCGGCCTCGGTCGGCGTGGGAGAAGGCGTACGCGAGCTGCGCGCCGACGAGGGGGTGGCGTTTGCGCATCCGAACTACATCGCCCGTGCCGCGGCGGTCCCGAACGATCGCGGGCAGTTCACGGAACCCGGCGACTGGCGCCGGACGCAGTGGAACTTCCTGCCGTGCGGCTCGCTGTGCGGCCAGTCTCCCGCGCCCGTCGAATTCCAGGCCCGCGGCGGCATCAACGCCCTCGCCGCCTGGGCGACCCTGAAGAAGCGGGGCGGTGGTGGTGGAAAGGGCGCCAGGGTGGCGGTCGTGGACACGGGCGTCGCCTTCACAAGCGTCAAGCCCAGGTTCAAGCGCAGCCCCGACTTCTCGCCCACGCAGTTCATCCGCGGCCGCGACTTCGTGGATCCGCCGAAGGGCAAGGAGGGCCGCAGGTCCGGGGGTCTCCCCCTCGACCGGGATGGCCACGGCACGCACGTCGCCGGGACGATCGCGGAACAGACCGGCAACAAGATCGGCCTGACCGGCCTGGCGCCGAAGGCGAAGATCATCCCGGTGCGAGTGCTAGACGCGCAGGGCTTCGGCACCGCGAGCGACATTTCACAGGGCATCCGCTTCGCCGCCCAGCGCGGCGCGGACGTGATCAACATGAGCTTCGAGTTCTCGGCCGGCGTCGACCGCTGCTCCAAGATCAAGAGCGTCTGCGCTGCGGTCAACTTCGCCGCCAAGCGGGGCGCCCTCGTCGTTGCCGCCGCCGGCAACAGCAACGGCGCGCCGATCGCTTTCCCGGCGGGCGCTCCCAAGGTGGTGGGGGTCGGCCGGACCACCAAGGATGCGTGCCTGGCCGACGACTCCCGCACCGGTGAGGGGCTCGACCTTTCGGCCCCCGGGGGAGGGTTCCCAATGCTCGGATCGTGCGGCAGCAATGACCCGCTGTTCAGCCGCGGCGAGACGATCTATCAGCTGACGCTGATCGGCCCAGGGTTCACGCGCTTCGGCTTCCCGTCCGACTACGAGGGGACCTCGATGGCGGCGGCGCACGTCACCGGGGTGGCCGCGATGATCGTCGCCAGCAAGGTCCTGGGCCGCAACCCGAAGCCCGCGGCGATCGAGTGCCAGCTGGAGGCCACGGCCCGCAGCGGCCCGGGCGAACTGGGTCAGGACTATGACCCCGCGCTGTTCGGAGCGGGCATCGTGGACGCGGCCGTCGCGGTGGCCGGGCGCGCGCCCGGCTGCTAGCTACGTGGTCCGGACGATCCAGACGTCGCAGGGGGCGTGGTGGGAGATCTTGTTCGGCACGCTTCCCAGCAGGAAGCGCCGCGCTCCGGTCATGCCCTTGTTGCCGACCAGCACCAGGTCGGCGTCATTCTCCTCGGCCACGTCCAGGATGGCGTCGGCAGGGTCTCCCTCTCGGGGGTGCGTGACCACGTCGACGTTGGCCTTCTTGGCCGCGGCCGCCGCCCTCTCGAGCACGAAGCTGACCTCCTCGCGCGGGTTGACGACGTGCGAGACGTCGCCGCTGATCCCGGAACCCTCCTGACGCAGCTGCGACTGCGGGACCGGCTCGTAGGCGCTCACGATCTCGAGCTTGGCCTTCGAGAGCTTCGCCAGCTCGATGGCCGTCCTGACCGCTTCGGTGGCCGTCTCGGAGCCGTCGGTACCAACAACGATGCGGTCGAACATTCTGCAGCCTCCTCCGCCTTCGAACGGTTCGCCGCGATCCTATCCCCTTACGTCAGATCAGCTTGGTGATCCCGATCACGATGGAAGCGATGCAGCACAGGACCAGGATCGCGAGGGTGACTGACCAGATGGGCGGCACCCGCCGAAGCTTAGGGCCGCCGGCCCCTCACTCCTCATCGGGCGGCTCGGGGGTCGGTGCCTCGATTCCCTCGAGCTGCGCGGGAGTGGCGCCGGGCGCGGCGTACCAGTCGAGGTAGCGGCCGCACGCCCTCCTGAGCGGGATCCGCGACCTCGGCCCCAGCCGCGTGGCGGCTATTCGCCCGAGGTAGGCGCGGCTCTCGGTGCCGAACACGTCGGCGATCGCGTTGGGCGGCCCGTCGACCTCGACGGTGAAGCGGATCGGCCTGAGCTCATCGCGTCGGGCGGGCACCGAGTCGCGCTTCTTGGGCTGGTTCACGCGCAGGACCCCGGCGGGGTAGTAGGGCGCTGGGCCGCGGAACAGCAGGTTGGCTCGCATCACCTGTCTGAACCTCGGCGCGCTCACGACCATCTGCTGCGTGCTCGCGTACTGGATCGAGATCCCCCAGCGCCCCGGGCGCAGCAGCAACTCCTCGACGGCGGCACCCGCCTCGGTGATGTCCGGGCTCGGCTCCCACGCCTTTCCGATCACCGGAGCGACCGGGAACACGGTCGCGTTCCCATCCAGCCGGCCGAGGCCCGAGACGTCAGAGTTCGCGCAGTTCACCGTCGCCCCCGGGTAGATCGGCTCGCGCAGCGTTCGTCGGTCACCGTCGCCGGCACCCCGGCGCTGCCAGAGGACGAAGTCCCTGGTGCGTTCCGCCACCGCGAACTCCGGCGGCGCCTCGCTGTTGAACATCGCGCTCGTCGTGATCACCCAGTCGAAGTCGGCCAGCGACCTGCGGTCGTCGGGCAGGTCGGGCGGGACGTTGTCCCAGTCGAACTTGGCGTTGATCGGGGTGGCGCGATAGAGAGACCAGACCGGTTCGGTGTCATACGGGTTGCGGATAGGGGTGTAGACCTCGGAGCCGAGCAGCTCCCACGAGATGAAGTTGTCGCGCCCGAGGAACAGCACGTCGTCGCCGTCGAGCACGGGCCGGAAGCTCTTGAGCTCGTCGACGTGGTACCCCGGCCCCACCGCCGACTGGCGCAGTGGCAGCAGCGTTGAGAACAGCGCCGCCGCAGTGAACGCCGCGGCCAGCAGGGGAACGCCGAACCGGACCAGGGGGCGCAGCGGCGCGGGTGGCCACCATGTGGCCTCCTTCACCCCCGCAGGCTCTCCCTCGTCCTCGAGCGGGTCGGCGGCGAGCAACCCGCGGAGGGTGATCAGCATGACCACGGGCGCGGCAACCGCGAGGGACTTTGCCTGCGTGTAGGGCGTCCCAACCGCCAGCGCCGCGAGGTAGCCGACGGCAGCCGCGGCGAGCGCGGCGGGCAGCGCCGTCTCGCGGCGCGCGAGCGCCCGCCCCAGCCCCCACGCTGCGGCGGCAAGCCCAAGGAGTCCGCCGAGGTAGAACGCGATCTCGGGCGTGCTGGAGTTCTTCGGCGCGATGCGGAACTCGCTCGAGGGCCAGACGCCCAGCGCCTCGAGCGGATTCAGCGGCTGGCGCAGGTTGCCGAAGCCGGTGTTGCCGCCTTCACCGGTCGGGTTGAAGGCCTCGAACCCGGCGAACTTGATCAGGTTCGGCAGCTCCGGCAGCGATAACAGCACTGGGATCGCGCAGCCAGCAACCAGGACGGGCGTCGCGCAGCGCACCCTGCTGCGCAGGTCGAGCCCGTTACGTTCGTCGCGCACCCGCCAGGCGGCGATGAGGGCCCACGCCAGGACCGCAAGGACCAACCAGGCCAGGCCGGGGAAGCTGTAGTTGTAGATCGTGCCCGCGGCGATAACTCCCGCCGGGACGGCGAGCTTCGCCTGCGAACGCATCCACCCCGGGCCCCTGTCGGCGATCGTCGAGACGTAGCTGGGCCGCTTGCCGTCCCAGCTGCCGCGCAGCGCCGGGAGGCACAGCGCGAACCCCACCAGCGCCAGACCCAGCATCGGCTCCTTGAAGGCACCCTGCGCCAGGTAGGCGGCGCCCAGGTAGGGCATGGCTGCCAGCACCGCTGCAGGTCCCCGGAACAGCGGGCGGACAGATGCGAGCGCGCCGTACGCGGTCAGGGCGGCCAGGACCGCAATCGCCCCGGTCAGTCCCGCGAACGTCTCGATCAGGTCGGCGCCGGGAACTACCCGCTCGGTCGCCGAAACCAGCGCATGCGGCCCCAGCGGATACCCGTCCTGGATCAGGTCCGGCGCCGTCCCCTCACGCGTGTCTGCCCACTCCGTGAACAGCAGGTGCGAGGCCATGTCGTCGTTGACCAGACCCTGTCCCATGATCCCGATCCGGCCCGAGGTCAGGAACGGGATCGAGACCAGCAGGGCGGCCCCGGCCACCGCCAGGACCGCGCCCAGCGGCACGTCGCGCCGGCGCTCGCCCCTCGCCGGTCGGTGCAGGACCCAGGCCGAGGTCCCCAGCGAAAGCCCGACCGCCACCGCGGCGGTGGTGCCATGGCCCGGCAGCTTGATCGCGATCCCGCAGACGACCAGCAGCGCCGAAAGCCCGACTACGGGAACGGCGGCCGAATGCCGCGGGCGGCCGACCGCGGCCATGATCGCCGCGCCGGCGAACAGCGAGGCGGCAGCGATCAGCGCGCCTGCGAGGAGGGCCGAGAGCATCGGGGAAGACTAGGAGGGACGCGTCGGCGACGGAGCGAGCGGCGAGGAGTCAGGACGCCGCGGCGGCCTGCCGGGCCCACGCCGAGCGATAGACGCGGTGGGTGCCCTCCAGTCCCTTCAGCTGCATCTCCCGGCCGTCGTCGAAGCGAAGCTTTGTTCCCTGCGGCCCCGAGGTGACATGGTTCTGGGCGGCCGAGCGCATCTCCTCGCTGACCAGGATCTCCCCGCCGTTCGCCTGGGCCGCGATGCGGGCGGCAAGGATCACGTTCTTGCCGAAGAAGTCCCCGTCGGCAGCGATGACCTCGCCGGTGTGCAGGCCCATCCGCACCCGTAGGGAGTCCTCGGCGCCCGCCCGCTCGCGCTCGGCGAAGGCCCTCTGCACCTCGATCGCGTACTCCAGCGCGTTGCACGGCTCGCGGAACGCGAGCATAAAGCCATCGCCCTGGCTCTTCACCTCGTAGCCCTCGAAGCGGCCGATGTGCTCGCGGAAGACCGCGTTGTGCTCGCGCAGCACCTGAAGCCAGCGCTCGTCGCCCATGCGCTCGGTCAGGATCGTCGAGTCCTCGATGTCGCTGAACAGGATTGCGACCGTGCCGTCGGGAGCGGCGTGAGCCCGCAGGTCGGGGCGCTCGCTCTCTATTTCCGCGACGACGTCGTCTATCGAGGTGGTGACGTCGATCCCGGCGAGGCCCTGAGCCTCGAGCCGGACCGCCATCCCCCTGTCCACTAGGGAGCGCGCACCCATCCGCCTGGCGGAGGGGATGGCCTCGCCGACCAGCTGCAGCGCCCGCTCACGGTCGCCGTCGGCGCCGCGGGCCATGAGGATCTCGGCGAGGTCAACCCGCGTGATCGCCATTCCGGGCCGGTCGCCCATCCGTGTCGCCACTTCGATGGCGTCCTCCATGTGGCGGACGGCCTCTTCGAGCCGCTCGCCGGCCCGGGCGAGCAGTCCCAGGATCCGGTCGACCGGGCCGTTGCACCCAGCGGCCCGTGCGACCACGATCACCTTGCCGGCGTATGGCGCCAGCTCGTCATAGAGGCGTCGCGAGCGCTCGACGTCTCCCAGCAGGGCCGCTGCCTCGGCCAGCAGGCCGATTCCAGGCAGCCAGTTGGCGTCGCGCGACACCGCCGAGAAGTCGTCGCCGGTGAAGCGCGACAGCTCGACCCGTCCCAGCTCGACCTCTCCGGACCGCGCCGCGAGGGTGATCAGCGCACTCCTCCACGCGGGGATCGCCGGGAAGCGCTCGGCGAGCTCCCTGACGCGCGGGATCAGCTCGGCGGCGCGCCCCTGGAGGCTGCGAATCTGGATGAGCTGCACCCCGTAGTACTGCTGGGCGAGTGGCTGCTCGGCCCGGCCACCCTCGCGGCGTGCCTGCTCGGCCAGCTCTTCGGCCGTCTGGATGTCGCCGTCGAGCATGGCCCGCATCGCCCTCATCGCGTGCGTGTGCCAGATGTGCGCGGGCATCCGCAGCTCGTCCGCCACGCGCGCGTATGCGGCGAGCTCGCGATCTACTCCCGCGATATCCCCGAGCTCCAGCAGGTTCTGGACCCGGTAGGCGTGTGCGCGGAGAACTGCCTCGCGGTCCTCGCAAGTCTCGCCGAGCTCCAGCATCTCGTCGGCGATCGTCAGGCGCTCGTGTGCCGCCTCCGGCCCGACGGGCAGGAAGATCCGCCTGTTGAGCGCCGCGGCCAGGGTCCGCGGCGCGTCCACCTGGCGTGCGATCTCGATCGCCTCGTCCACCAGCGGAGCGGAACGGCCCTGGGCGTCCACCCAGTACACCTCCTGGGCTTTCGCGCTCAGCAGCGACGCGCGTGCGGCACTCGGCTCGGGGCCGATGGCCTCCAGGGCCTCGTCGATGAGGGCGACCAGCCGGTCGTCGCAGGTGCCCGCCTCGCCCATCATCGCGATGCCGATCGCCGCTCCCACCAACCCGTCGGCGTCAGCCAGCGCGCGCGCCGACTCGGCCGCCTTGCCGAAGGCGCGCCGGGCATCGGACACCCGCGACGCGCTCGCCTCCGCGCCGCCCAGGGCGAGGGCAAGCGCGAGCCGGCGGCGCTCATCGGGATGGTCGTGGAGTTCGAGCACCTCGAGCGCCCGCCCGTAGAGCTCCGACGCCTCCTCGTAGGCGAGCTGCTCCATGGCCTGCTCGCCGGCGCGTTCGGCGTACTCGATCGCCTTGCTGGTGTCGCCCAGCGGAGCGGCCGCCAGGAAGTGGTGCGCAAGCTCGCCGAGCCGGCTCGGATCGTCGCCGTGCAGCTCCTCCAGCGCCAGGGCCGTGCCCTGGTGAAGCTTCGCGCGCTGGGCCGGACTGACCTCCTCGTAGAGAGTGTCCCTGACGAGTGCGTGGGAGAAGCCGAACCGCCCGCCCCCCAGGTTGGTCACGAGCCGTTCGCCGATTGCCTCCATCGCGCCTTCGGTGATCTCCTCGGCGGACACCCCCTTGACCGCCACAAGCACGTCGGCGTCGAACTCGCGGCCGATCACGGCGGCGACCTTCAACCCCTCGTTCGCCTTTGGGGACAGCCGGTCGAGACGGCGGCCGACGACCTCGCGGACGCCCTGCGGGATCTGTCCCTGCCAGGCAGCGGGGTCGGCGAGCTTGCCCTCGCTCGCGAGGAGGCGTACGACTTCTCCGACGAAGAACGGGTTGCCGTCGGTCTGGGAGTGGATCGCCTCCGCCAGGCCGGGCGGGGCGGGTGCACCCGAGGTCATCTGCACGTAGCGGCCGATGGACTCAGACGAGAACCCGCCCAGCGACACCCGGGTGCCCCCGAGGTCACCGAGCACGCGGGCGAGCGGGTGATGGCGTCCCAGCTCGACGTCGCGGTAGGTCCCGACGATCAGCAGGCCGCTGTCGCCCAGCTCCCCCGCCACGTGTCTCAGCAGCAGCAGCGAGGGCTCGTCCGCCCAGTGCAGGTCGTCCAGCAGGATTGTCATCGGACGGTCGCGCGCAGCGGCGACGAGGAAGCTCGCCACCGAGTCGAACAGCCGGAAGCGGGCCTCGTCGCTCTCGGAGGCGCCCACCGGGGTCGGCTCGACATCCAGCCGTTCGGCGACCTCGGGCACGAGCTGAGCGATGTCGCCCGATCCGGTGCCCATCTGCCAGGCGAGGGCGACGGGGTCAGCGTCGCGAACGTAGTCGCGGATCGCCTGCACCCACGGCCAGTAGGCGGGCGCGCCCTCGTCCTCGCGGCAGCGGCCCCAGTAGACACGTGCTCCGCTGACCCGCGAGTAGGTCGCGAGCTCCTCGGCGGTCCGCGTCTTGCCGATCCCGGGCTCGCCTACGACGAGGACAAGGCTGCCCGAGCCGGCCAGTGCCTGGTCCGCCGCCTCGCGCAGCTCGTCGATCTCGCGCTCACGGCCGACGAAGATCCCTCCCGCCAGGCGGTCGAGCGGGTTCTCCGCCGGCGCGCCCCGCTCGCCTTCCTCTCCTTGCTCTTCGCTCAGCGCGGCCTCGAGGGCCTCGCGCGCGCGCGCCGCCCCGGCCGGGCGATCGTCGCCGGCCTTGGCCAGCAGCATGAGCACGGCGCCGTCAAGCGACTCGGGAACCTCGGGGTTGTGCCGCGACGGAGGGACCGGGTCCGCGTGCAGGTGCTGAGAGATGATCGAGACAGCGTCGTCCCCGGCGAACGGCGGCCTTCCGGTCAGCATCTCGTAGAGCAGGGCGCCCAGCGAGTACAGGTCGCTCTCGGGACCCGAGCTCTCGCCGAGGGCCTGCTCGGGAGGCAGGTAGGCGACGGTCCCCACCAGGCTGCCGCCGCTGACGCGGGAGCGTCCCTCGGTCGTCGCGAGTCCGAAGTCGCCCAGGCGCGCCGCCCCGTCGTCGTCCAGCCAGACGTTCGCAGGCTTCAGGTCGCGGTGGACGATGCCTCGCGAATGCGCGTGCTCGAGCGCGCGCGTGAGGTCAATCGCGATCCCCACCGCCCGCTCGACATCCAGCGGCCCGCCCCCGGCCGCCAGCAGGGACTCGACGTCGCCTCCCGGCATGTACTCGCTGACGATGAAGGGGTCGCCATCCTCCTCCCCAACGTCCAGGACGCTGACGACGTGCTGGTGGTCCCCCAGCTTTCTCATCGCCTGCGCCTCGCGCCGAGCCCGCGTCTGAACCGCGGCAGCCACGTTCTCGGTGTCGAATAGGGCCAGCGCCACCTCGCGGCGGGCCGCGGTGTCCTCCGCCAGATAGACGCGCTTGCGCCCGCCCTGGCCCAGGAAGCTCCGGATTCGGTAGCGGCCCCCGGCGAGCTCGGCCGGGACGTCGGAGGGAGGCGGCTGTGCAGGCTCACTCCCCGGGACGGCGATCGGGTCCTGCGCCTCGACCGCGAGCGCGGCTCCGCAGGAGTCGCAGAACCGAGCCCCCTCACGGTTGTCACTTCCGCAGGAAGGGCAACGCATGTATCCAACTTAGCCCAGCGCCCTCGCGCCTACTGTGAGCTTGCACGCATCGGCGGCGCGCCTGGCGCGATGAGGCGCGTGAGCAACGCCCGCGGCACCGGCTCCAGGGACTCGGCCAAGAACGCCAGGACCACGGTCGCGACGGCCGGCGGAGGCAACGACCGAGTCTGGGTTGGATCGAACGCCGGGCGGTTCCGCGGAGTCGCCCGGCGTCGAACAGCTCAGACCGAGTCCGCCGCGAAGGTGTCGCACTCCTGGATGTCGCCGGAGTCGAAACCGTTGCGGAACCAGGTGCGGCGCTGCTCGGAGGTACCATGGGTGAACGACTCGGGGTCTATGCGGCCCTGGGTCTTCTGCTGGATGCGGTCATCACCGACCGCCTCGGCCGCCGTGATGCCCTCCTCGAGGTCGCCGTCCTCGAGGATTCCCTCCTCGTAGACGGAGCGCCCCCAGAGGCCGGCGAAGCAGTCGGCCTGAAGCTCCAACCGGACCGACAGCTCGTTGGCGTCGTCCGGGTTGGCGTTGCTCTGGCCGCGGACCTGCTTCTCGATTCCCAGCTGCTGCTGGATGTGGTGTCCGTACTCGTGCGCGAGCACGTAGGCCTGCGCGAAGTCGCCGGGAGCCCCGAACTGCGAGTCGAGCTGGTTGAAGAAGGTCAGGTCAACGTAGGCCTTCTGGTCGAGGGGGCAGTAGAAGGGTCCGGTGGCGGAGCTGGCCTGGCCACAGCCCGAGTTGACGGCGTCGCTGAACAGGACGAGGCCGGGGGGCTGCAGCTCGCGGTCGAGGCCCCGGGACTGCTGGTTCCAGAAGCCGTCGAGGTCGGTGAGGACGAAGTTGACGAACTCCTTGCCCCGGTCGGAGGCCTCCTCGCCGGCGGGGACCGGCTGCTGCGTGTCCTGCGCCGGAGGGACCTGGGTCTGGTCTGCGGGGAGTCCGGGGATGTCGAACCCGCTGCCTCCGCCGCTGCCGTCCCCGCAGCCGCGCAGGACGAAGAACAGGACGATCACGATGAGGATCGTCCCAACCCCCATCTTGCCGCCGCTGCCGCCGGGAATAGGCAGCCCCATGCCGCCGCCGCCACTCGGGAAGCCGAATCCACCTCCTCCGCCCTGGCCGCGCCGGTCCTCCAGCCGCGGGTTCCGCTTGCCCGGCTTCCACTTCATCGCCGGCGAACCTTAGTCCAGGGTCGCGCGGGGGGCGCCGCCTCTACTCGAGCAGGCTGCGCTGGCTGAGCACGTAGAGAAGGCCGAGCGACGGCAGGATCAGGATCGCCGCGATCCCGAACACGACGAGAATCGTGGTGAGCGCCCCCGATGCCGCCGCGGCCGCCTCGATCGTGAGGCCCTCGGAGCCGCCCTCGGGGGGCAGGAGGTAGGGGTGCTGGGCCACGCCCCAGCCCCAGATCACCATCGCGACCGCGCCGACCGCGAGCGGGCGCCGCCCGAGCGCGGTCAAGCGGTCGTCTTTGCCGCGGGCAAGGAGGACGAGCGCCCCCAGCCCCGCCAGCGCCGACAGGATCACCAGCGGCAGGCCGGGGCCGGTCAGCCCGTCGTAGACGAAGCGCGCGTCGGCCCGCAGGGCGAACACCCCGCCCGCCGCGAGCGCGCCGGCAGCGACGGCGGCGCCCAGGGCGCAGCGGCGGAAGTGGGCCGCGACGTCGCCCTCATCTGCGGCCCGGGCGTCGTGGACCAAGAAGACGGCTGCGAGGTAGGCGCCGGTAGCGACGAACATCGCCCCGATCAGCAGCGGCAGCAGGCCGGTCCAGCTGCCCATCGGATCGCCCCCGCCGTCCGGGGGTACTTCTCCCGACGCGACGGCGCCCACGACCGTCCCCATGAAGAACGGCGTCAGCACCGAGGAGATCGAGAACAAGCGCGTCGCCCAAGCCAGGGAGGTCCCGGTGATGACGTGGCGGAACGCGAAGTTGGCGCCCCGCAGCACGATCCCCACGGCCGCGAGGGCGAGTGGGATGTAGAGCGTGGTCATGACCGCCCCGAAGGCCTCGGGGAAGCCTGTCCAGAGCACGACCAGAATGAAGATCAGCCAGACGTGATTGGCCTCCCAGACGGGCGTCAGCGAGTAGTCGATGCGCCGGGTTACTCGCGCTCCCAGCTCCCCGGCCGGCGGCCGCAGCTGCCACAGGCCGGCGCCGAAGTCGGCACCCCCGAAGATCGCGTACATCATCCCGCCGACCAGCAGGACGATCGCGACGGCTTCCGCTTCGCTCATCGTGTCGCCTCCTCATGCCTGGGCGAGTACGGCTCCGTCACCTCGGCCGGGTCCGCCTCGCGCCACCGGCGCGAGAGCGCCCGCAGCGCCAGGTACGCGCCCACGCCAAGGGCCACGTAGAGCAAAAACGTAAACCCCAACACCCACCACAGTCCCTGGGCGTCGGTGACGGCGTCCTCGACCTTCATGTGGCCCTGCACGATCCAGGGCTGGCGCCCGACCTCCGTGACGATCCAGCCTGCCTCGAGCGCGATGATGGAGGCCACTCCGGAGACGGCGGCGGCGCGCAGGAACCAAACCGTCTGCGGCAGGTCGCGTCTTCGCCACCAGACGAAGGCGAACCAAGCCGCGAGCGCCAACAGCGCGCTGCCGATCCCGACCATGACGTCGAAGGAGGTGTGGAGCAGGGTCAGGGCCTGCGGCTCCTCGTCGTCTGCGATCTGGTCGAGACCGGTGACCACGGTGTCGGTGCTCCACCCGACCAGAAAGGAGTCCACCCCCGGCAGGCCGATCCCGTACTTGACCTCGCCGTCCTGGCAGATGCCGCCGATCCACTCGGTCTGGTCCGGCCCCGTCTCATACACGCACTCCATCGCAGCGAACTTGGCGGGCTGGTGGTCGGCGATCTCGCGCGCGGCGGTGTCTCCGACGAAGATCTGGATCGGCGTGACGATGCACGCCACGGTGAACGGGATCAGGAAGCCGACGCGGTGGTAGCGGTCGCGGCGCCCCTTCAGCATGCCAACCGCGTAAACCGACGCCACCCCGAACCCGGCGACCATGTAGGCCGCCAGGATCATGTGGGGGATCTCGTAGCCGGACGCGGGGTTCGTCAGCACCTCCCAGGGCGAGACGTCGGTGACGTTCCCCTGTGCGTCCAGCTCGAATCCCGCGGGCTGGTTCATCCAGGAATTGACGGCGACGACCGACGCGGCGCCCCCGAGCCCGGCGATGAAGATCGGAATCCCGCTCCAAAAGTGCGCCCATCCCGGCAGCCGCTTCCACCCGTAGATGTAGATGGCGATGAAGATCGCCTCGGTGAAGAAGAACAGGCCCTCGATCGCGAATCCGATCCCAACCGCGTCGCCGAAACGCTCCATGAAGTGTGGCCACAGCAACCCCATCTCGAAGGAGAGAACGGTCCCGGTGACGGCGCCGACCGCGAACAGGACCGCGACTGCACGAGACCAGCGCTCGGCGAGCTTGAGCGCATCGGGATCGCCGTGCCTGCGTCCCCGGTACTCGGCGATCAGCATGATCGCGGGGAAGGCCACGCCCAGGCACGCCAGGATGATGTGGAAGCCCAGCGTGAACGCCATCTGGTTGCGCGCCGCCAGCAGATTCGAGGAGTCCGCGAGCAGGAGACCGGGGTCGGGCATTCTGCGCGAAGTATCCCTTCGCGCCCGGCGGTCCGTCCCGATCCGGGACAGTTAGGGGCGTCCTAGGGGCCATTCCCGATTTACGAATCGCCCTAGCGGCTTCATCGTCACGGCCATGACAACTCCAAAGGAAACCCAAGAGAAGGACCCGCCCCGCCGCCGCCTGCTCCGCTCGCATGACGAGCGGATGCTGACCGGCGTCGCGGGCGGCACAGCGCAGTACCTCGGAGTCGATCCGACCTTCGTCCGCCTCGGCTTTGCCGCGGCGACCCTGTTCGGCGGCTTCGGCCTCCTCGCCTACCTGGTGATGGCGGTCGTCGTTCCCGAGGACGCCGGCGACGGCGTTCCCGCGACCGGCCGACCCCCAACCTGGGCGATCGTCCTGCTTGCCCTGGCGGCCCTCGTGATCCTGCCCGGCCCGTTCTTCGGGTGGGGCGACGGCATCTGGTTCCTGGGCTTCGGCACCTTCTGGCTGGTGGCGCTGGTGGTCGCCGGCGCGCTCGCATACCGCGCGTGGCGGGGCGAGTGGCCGGGACGCGGCGGCGACGCCGCGGTAAGGGCCGGTTCCGGCGCCGGAAAGGGCGCCGAGGGCGCCGCCCCCGGCTCGGCGAGCGAGGCGGACACCGTCGTGCAGGCGGATGCCGGCGAAGGGACCGGACAGCGGCTGTTGCGCCTGTTGGCGATCGGCTTGCTGGCGATCTGCGCACTCTGTGCGGCGATCTCGGTCGGCGCGCTGGGCGCGTTTGCCGCCGCCACGGGCAACGGCGAGATCGTCGCCGGCGTCGTGATCGCGCTCGGGATCGCGCTCGCGGGGATGGCGGTGATCGGCGAAGGGTTCCGCCGCAGCGCTCCATGGTTGCTGGGGCTCGCGCTGATCCTCGCGCTCCCGGCCGGCGCTGTTGCGGCCGCCGACGTCCGCTTCGACGGCGGAATCGGCGAGAGGACCTACACGCCGGTCTCGGTGACCGACATCCCCGAGGACGGTTACGAGCTCGGCGTGGGCCAGATGAAGATCGACCTGCGCCAGCTGGACATGGAGAAGGGGGAGGTCGTCGAGCTGCCGGCCGAAATCGGCCTGGGGCAGCTGGTGGTCTCGGTCCCCTCCGACGTGTGCGTGACGGGTTCGGCCGAAGCCAAGGGCGGCGACCTCCTCGTCAGGGGCGTCTCGAACTCCGGGGCGAGCCCCGAGTTCGACCGGGGCGTCGCTCCGGCTTCGGAGCTGCCGCGGGTCGACCTGGACGTGGAGCTCCAGTTCGGACAGCTGGTGGTCACTGATCGTGGCCCTGAGGAGTACGACGGCCGTGACCACGACGGAGACTCGCCCGACGAGCTGGCGCCACAGCCGGAGGCGTGCCTGGGATGAGCGCCCGGCGGGCCTACTCGCTCGGCGCCGGCGTTGCCGTGACGGTGCTCGGGGTCGTCCTGCTCCTGTTCGAGGAGGGCACCCTGAGCATCGACGGCGGCTGGCTCGCGGCGGTGCTGGCCGCGCTGGCCGGGGCCGCGCTGGTCTCCAGCGGGCTGGGGGAGCGAGAGCCCTGACGCCCGGGACGCGCAACCGCCTGGCTCGCGACCCCGCCGAGGGAATGCTCGGCGGGGTCTGCGCAGGTCTGGCACGCCGCTTCGACGTGGACGTGCTGGCCTTCCGGGTCGGGGCCGTAGTGCTCGCGATCGGGACAAGCGGGCTCGCCGCTCTGGCATACCTGGTGGCCTGGGGGCTCCTGCCCTCCACGGGCTCCCGCCTCGAACCGGCGTCCCGCCGCAGGCGTGGCCGGGCCGGCAGCTGGCGAATCGCCTTCGGAATCGCTCTGCTCGCGCTGAGCGTCCTGCTCGCATTCCGGGCAGTCGGCGTGTGGTGGAGCGACGCCCTGGTCTGGCCGCTCATCCTGGCGAGCTTCGGGGTCGCGCTGCTGTGGGGGCTCACGCGTCCGAGCGGCGCGGAGGAGGAAGACGGAGCCGCGGTGGAGCGCGGCCCCCGCCCGCGCGACACGGCGGGCGGGCGGAGCGAACCGGGCACCGGCGCCCAGGGGTTCCTCGCCGTCCCGGACGGGGGGAGCGCCCGCGAGGCTGCGCTGCGCTTCTCCCGGGCTGGGTTCGGCGTCGCGCTCGTGCTGGCCGCCGCCCTGCTGTTCCTGTGGGCCAACGGCGTGCTGTCCGCAGCCGGTGACGCCGCGCTGGCCGCGCTCGTGGTCGGGATCGCCCTGGCGCTGATCGGCCTGCCGTTCTGGTGGGGGCTCGTGCGCAGGCTGACCACCGAGCGGGAGGCCCGAATCCGCTCCCAGGAGCGCGCCGAGGTCGCTGCGCACCTGCACGACTCGGTCCTGCAGACACTCGCCCTCGTCCAGCGCCGGTCGGATGACCCGGCCGAGGTTGCGAAGCTGGCCCGCAGGCAGGAGCGCGAGCTGCGGTCGTGGCTGGCCGGGTCTGACCGCGCCCGACCCAACGAGCGCCTGGCCGACGCCCTGAGAGGCGTGGCGACCGAGGTCGAAGATGCCCACGGTGCGATCGTCGAAGCGGTGGTGGTCGGCGACGCCGCCCTGGACCCGGCCTACTCCGCCCTGGTCGCCGCCACCCGGGAGGCCCTGACGAACGCCGCCAAGTTCGCGGCCGACGGCGGCCCGGTCCGGCTCTACGCCGAGATCGGCGAGGACGCCGCGAGCGTCTGGGTGGATGACCGCGGCCCCGGCTTCGACCCGGCCTCCATCCCGCCCGACCGCCGCGGCGTGCGCGAGTCGATAATCGGCCGCATGGAGCGACACGGCGGATCGGCGGAGTTCCGCCGCGGCCCGGACGGCGGCACAGAAGTCGAGCTGGCGGTCGAGGGCACCACGTGAGCCCGCAGCGCCCCAGCGGCGCCCCACCCCCCGGCTCGGAGCCGCCGAGCGTCGTCATCGTCGACGACCACGCACTCTTCCGCGCCGGGGTCAGAGCCGAGCTGGGCGAGATGGTCCGGGTCCTGGGCGACGCCGAGACCGTCGAGGACGCCGTCCGGGCGATCGTCGATCTGGAGCCAGACGTCGTGCTGCTCGACGTGCACATGCCGGGCGGCGGCGGAGTCGAGGTGATCTCTCAGGTCGCGAAGTCCCGCCCGCAGCAGCGCTTCCTGGCCCTGTCGGTCAGCGACGACGCCGAGGACGTGATCGCGGTGGTCCGCGCCGGCGCCCGCGGCTACGTGACCAAGACGATCACCGGCCCCGACCTGGCTGACGCTGTGGGGCGCGTCCGCGAGGGCGACGCGGTCTTCTCGCCGCGGCTGGCGGGGTTCGTGCTGGACGCCTTCGCCGGTGAGATCCCCGCCGAGGAGGTCGACCCCGAGCTCGACCAATTGACCCCGCGCGAGCGAGAGGTCCTGCGCCACATCGCGCGCGGCTACATGTACAAGGAGATCGCGCTGAAGCTGAGCATCTCGGTGAAGACCGTCGAGGCGCACGTCAGCTCGGTCCTGCGCAAGCTCCAGCTCTCGAGCCGCCACGAGCTGAGCCGCTGGGCGGTCACCCGCAGGCTGGTGGACTGAGCGCGGTTGCCGGGGGGTCACCCCGCGCGCCATGACTTTGTCGGCCCATACGCGACAAAGTCGTGCCGCAGCCGGGATCCGCCCCCCGTCAGCCGGAGAGCAGCGGCAGCCCCTGCTCGAGGGTTGTGATCGCGGCGTCCGCGCCCGCCACCCGCAGCTCGTCCACGGAGTACTTGCCCGTCGCCACCCCGGTCACGCGGATGCCGGCGAAGTGGCCGGCTTCCACGTCGCGCGGCGTGTCGCCGACCGAGAAGCAGAGCGCCGGATCGAGGTCGTGTCCCATGACCACGCTGCCCCGCTCCAGCGACTTCTTCGTCAGCTCGCCGCGGTCCGGCGAGTCCGAGCCGTATCCCCCGAACGAGAAGAAGCGGTTCAGGTTGGCCCGGGAGAGCTTGATGTGGGCGGCGGCCTCCACGTTGCCGGTGACCAGCCCGAGCAGGACGCCCTGGTCGATCAGCCGGTCCAGCAGCGCCTCGACTCCGGGCATCACCCGGTAGCCGTCAGAGGTCTCTACCTCCTCGGGGAGGTACTTCAGCCGCTTGGCCATCAGCGCGGCCATCTCGTCGTCGCCGGGCTCTCGCCCGATCACGGCCTCGAAGGCCTGGCGCCCGACAGCCGGATCCGGTACTCCCTTGCCCGTGACCTTGGAGATCTCCACATCCACGCCGTGGAGCTCCTCGAATGCGCGGTGCCAGGCGCGGTCGCTCGAGCCCCCGCTTTCGATCAGCGTGCCGTCGATATCGAACAGGATCGCCTGTGTCCGCGCTGAGGCCATCGACCGATCGCGTGGCCGGCGACGGCGCTAGCGGACCTCGCCCTCGGCGCGCGGTGTGATGCGGAAGATGGAGACGACCTCGGCCTGGTGGGCCTCGGGGTGGGCGACGTAGGCGCTCGGGCCGCCGCCGAACCAGCCGGCGGCCTCGTTGTCGCCGACGAAGAGGCCGGGATGGTGCCTGCCGTCGCCGTCCTCCACCCAGACAAGATCCCCCTCCTTGAATCCATGCGGAGCCTCGGTCACGGATCCCTCCCCAGGAAGCCCAGGACCTCCTCGGCGAACAGCTCCGTCGCGGTGTCCATCGCGGCGTGTCCCTGCCCTTGCATGACGACCACGCGACAGTCAGGGAGCGCCTCGGCCACGGCCTCGGCGGCCGCCTTGAAGGCGGGCGGGCTGTCCCCGCCCCGCAGGAACAACGTCGGCGTCCCCAGGTCTTTGAAGCGATCCGGAGCGAACTCGTATGCGCTGCTCGCTTGCTCCTCGCGGGGAATCGTGTGGGCCACGGCGATGCGGGACTCCCATGGCGGCAGGGTTCGCAGCAGCTCGACCTGCGATCGACGACCTCTGGAGACGACTGCAGGAATCCCATTGGCGGCTCGTAGACGATGAGCTTCCGGATGCCGTCGGTTTGCAGGGCCGCCTCGAGGGCACAGATCCCGCCATAGGAGTGGCCAAGCACGTCCACGTCTTCCCCCGCCGCCTCGACGACCGCGGCAAGGTCCTCGTACTCGCGCTCGATGGCGTATTCGTCGGCGTCTCCACTCTGCCCATGGCCGCGCCGGTCGACGGCCAGGACCGTGAAGCGCTGATCCAGCGCCGGCAGGACCGGGGCCCACCGACTGTGGTCGGCGGCGGTGCCATGGAGCAAGACCAGCGGCGGTCCCTCGCCAGTTCGCCAGACGGCGATCGGGGTGCCGTCCTGGGAGAGGATCTTCTCGGGCCCGCCCATCAGCCGGCCCTGTTCGTCCGGTAGCGGCGGATGAGCGCATTCGTGGAGCTGTCGTGCGCGAGCACCGGCTCATCAGGTGCCGTCAGCTCGGGGATGATCCGCTTCGCGAGCACCTTCCCCAGCTCGACCCCCCACTGGTCGAACGAGTCGATGTCCCAGATCGCGCCCTGGGTGAAGACGCTGTGCTCGTAGAGCGCGACGAGCGACCCGAGCGTGCGGGGCGAGAGTCGCTCGGCGAGGATCACAGACGAGGGCCGGTTTCCCTCCATCACGCGGTGCGGCACGACGTCGTCGGATGTCCCCTCCGCACGCACCTCCTCGGGCGTCTTGCCGAACGCCAGCGCCTCGGGCTGGGCGAGCACGTTCGAGAAGAGCAGGTCGTGGTGGGCGGCCCCGTCGCCCGCGGGCAGCGGGTTCAGCGAACGGTGAAAGCCTATGAAGTCGCACGGGATCAGGCGGGTGCCCTGGTGGATCAGCTGGTAGAAGGAGTGCTGGCCGTTGGTTCCGGGCTCACCCCAGAAGACTGCGCCGGTGTCGTAGTCCACCCGCGCGCCGGCGAGGGTCACGTGCTTGCCGTTCGACTCCATCGTCAGCTGCTGCAGGTAGGCCGGGAAGCGGTGCAGGTACTGGTCGTAGGGCAGCACGGCGACGGTCTGGGCGCCGAAGAAGTCGGCGTACCAGACCGCCAGGAGCCCCATCAGGGCGGGCAGGTTCGACTCGAGCGGCGCCTCCCTGAAGTGCTCGTCGACGGTGTGGAAACCGGCGAGCATCTCGGCGAACTGCTCCGGCCCGATGGCGATCATCGTCGACAGGCCGATCGCCGAGTCCATCGAGTAGCGGCCACCCACCCACTCCCAGAAGCCGAACATGTTGGCGGTGTCGATCCCGAACCTCGACACCTCCTCGGCGTTCGTGGAAACCGCCACGAAATGCTTAGCGACCGCAGCCTCGTCGCCGAGGTTCGCGAGCGCCCACGCGCGGGCCGTACGGGCGTTGGTCATCGTTTCGAGCGTCGTGAACGTCTTCGAGGAGATGATGAACAGGGTCTCCTCGGGGTCCAGGTCGCGCGTCTTCTCGGCGAAGTCGGTGCCGTCCACGTTGGAGACGAACCGGAAGGTCAAGTCGCGGCGGCTGTAGTGCCGCAGCGCCTCATAGGCCATCACGGGCCCCAGGTCCGACCCCCCGATGCCGATGTTGATCACGTTGCGGATCGTCTTGCCGGTGTGCCCCTTCCACTCGCCGTCCAAAATTCGGCTCGAGAAGTCCGACATCCGGTCGAGCACCTCGTGGACCTGCTGGACGACGTCCTCCCCGTCGACGATGAGCGAGCGGTCCCTCGGCATCCGCAGCGCGACGTGAAGCACGGCGCGGTCCTCGCTGACATTGATGTGCTCGCCGGCGAACATCGCGTCGCGCCGCCTCTCGACCCCGCATTCCCCGGCGAGATCGAGCAGCAGGCCCATGGTCTCGTCGGTCACCCGGTGCTTCGAATAGTCCAGGAAGAGCCCGGCCCCCTCGGCGACCAGCCGCTCGCCCCGGTCCGGGTTCTGGGCGAACAGCTCGCGTATGTGCCACGGCTGGATTTCGGCGTAGTGCTTCTCGAGCGTCTTCCAGGCCCTGCTGCTGCGCAATCTCGGCGCGGCGTCTCCCACGAACGGGAGCTTATGGGCCTGAGTGCGGAGGGCTACTTCCCGCACGCGCTTCTTGCGCGGGTCTAGCTCTTCCCGGCGAGCCTCTCCGCCTCGGAGGAGATCGAGCTGATCATGTCCTCCCAGGACTTCCCGAAGGCGTCGGCGCCCTCCTTCTGCAGGCGCTCGGCGAGCGCTGCGACGTCGATCCCCGCCTTCTCGAACTCCGCCAGGACCTCGTCGGCATCGCCGCCGTTCGGGAGAAGGGGGTCGCCGACCTCGCCGTGGTCCGCGAAGGCGAGCAGCGTGTCCTCGGGCATCGTGTTGACGGTGTCCGGGGCGGCGAAGGCCTCGATGTAGAGCGTGTCCGATGCCTCGGGGTCCTTCGTCCCGGTTGACGCCCACAGCAGCCGCTGCGGCCGGGCGCCCTGGTTCTCGAGCTTCTGCATCCGCGGCGAGGCGAGCATCTCGACGTAGTTCGCGTAGGCCTTCTTGCCGACCGCGATCCCGAGCCGGTTCTTCAGCTCTAGCGGGACCTCGTCGGCGACCGCGACGTCCCAGCGGCTCATGAAGATGGACGCGACCGAGCGTACATCCGGGTTCAGTCCGTCGGCGATTCGGCGCTCGATGCCCTTCATGTAGGCGTCGGCCGCCGCCAGGTGGTCCTCGCTGTCGAAGAGCAGCGTCACGTTGATTGGGACGCCCGCGTAGATGGATTCCTCGATCGCCGGGAGTCCCTGGGGCGTGCCCGGGATCTTGATGAAGATGTTGCCGCGCTCACCCCGGGCGTGGAGCTCCGCGGCCTGCCTGATCGTCGACTCGGTGTCATAGGCGAGCTTCGGCGAGACCTCCAGCGAGACGAAGCCGTCGACCGTGTCGGTGCGCTCGTGGACGTCCCGGAAGAGGTCCGCGGCGCGGCGCAGGTCCGAGATCGCTAGCTCGAAGAAGAGCGGCTCAGGCTCCAGGCCCTGCTCGCGGAGCTCCGCGATCTGGTCGTCGTAGTCGTCGCTGCCGTTGACGGCCTTGTCGAAGATGGTCGGATTGGAGGTCAGCCCGGTGACGTCCAGGTCGCGGATGTACCCCTCCAGCGTCCCGTCGTCCAGGATCCCGCGGGTGATGTAGTCGAGCCACAGGCTCTGGCCCAGATCGTGGAGCTGCTTGGTGGGCTTCATCGGTTCATGACCTCCTTCGCGGCCTCGGCCACCCTGTCTGGGGTGAACCCGAACTTCGTCTGCACGTCCTTCAGTGGAGCAGAGGTGCCGAACGTTTGCATGCCGATCGACTTCCCATTCGCCCCGACCCACCGGTCCCAACCGAGCGTCGAGCCCTCCTCGACGGAGACCCGTGCCGTGACGAAGGGTGGCAGCACCTCGTCCTTGTAGGCGTCGTCCTGGCGGTCGAACAGCTCCCAGCAGGGCAGGCTGACCACGCGCGAGGCGACGCCGTCGGAGATCAGGGACTCGTGGGCCTCGACGGCGATCGCGACCTCGCTGCCGGTGGCGATCAGGATCACGTCCGGGCTGCCTTCCGAGTCAGCCAGCACGTAGCCGCCGCGCCGCAGCCCCTCGGCCGTGGCGTATCTGCCGCGGTCGAGGATCGGGACGTCCTGGCGGGTCAGGACCAGGGCCACCGGCTGATGGTGGCGGTCCATCGCCGCGCGCCACGCCTCGGCGGTCTCGTTGGCGTCGCAGGGCCGGATCACGTCGAGCGCGGGGATCGCTCGGAGCGAGGCGAGCTGCTCGACCGGCTGGTGCGTCGGGCCGTCTTCGCCCAGCCCGATGGAGTCGTGGGTGAAGAGGTGGATCACCGGCAGCTCCATCAGGGCCGACAGCCTGATCGCCGGACGCGCGTAGTCCGAGAACGTCAGGTAGGTGGACCACAGCGGCCGCAGCTTCGACAGCGACATCCCGTTCGCGGCCGCGGCGGACTCGTGCTCGCGCACGCCGTAGTGGAACTGGCGGCCGGCTCGGCTGTCGGGCTCGAAGGGCTCCGCGCCGTCCAGCCCGACCGCGGTGGACCCGGTCAGATCGGCGGAGCCGGGAAGTAGCCAGGGCACCTTGGCGGCGACGGCGCTCTCGACCTTGTTGGAGGCCTTGCGGGTGGCGAGGCCCTTCTCGTCGGGATCGAACGTGGGGATGTCGGCGTCCCAGCCATCGGGAAGCTCGCGCCGCTGCATCGCCTCGATGTGCCGCGCGGCCTCGGGTTCGTCGGAGCGGTAGGCCTCGAACAGCCTCTCCCAGGCCCCGTTGAGCTCGGACCCGCGCTTGCCGATCCCCTCGGCGAAGTGCTCCATGACGCCGTCCGGGACCAGGAACTTGGCGTCCTCGGGCCAGTCGTAGACCCTCTTGGTCTCGCGAACCTCGTCCTCTCCGAGCGGCTCGCCGTGGGCCTCGGCGGTGTCCTGCTTGTTCGGCGAGCCGTAGCCGATGTGGGAGTCGAGGATGATCAGGGTCGGACGCTCGGACTCGGCCTTGAAGTCGTCGAATCCCCTGGAGATCGTGTCCAGGTCGTTCGCGTCCTCGACGCGCGTCACGTTCCAGCCGTAGCCCTCGAACCGCGCCTGCACGTCGTCCGAGTAGGTGATGGAGGTGTGGCCGTCGATCGTGATGTGGTTGTTGTCGTAGATCCAGCAGAGGTTGTGGAGCCCCTGGTGTCCCGCGAATGAGGCGGCCTCGTTGGAGACGCCCTCCATCAGGCAGCCGTCGCCGGGGATCGCGTAGACGTCGAACCCGAACAGCTCGGCGCCGGGCCGGTTGAAGTGAGCGGCCTGCCAGAACGAAGAAACCGCCATGCCCACGCTGGTCGCGATCCCCTGCCCCAGCGGGCCGGTGGTCGTCTCGACGCCCGAGGTCCAGCGGTACTCAGGGTGCCCGGGGCACTTGGAGTCGAGTTGACGGAACCTCTTGATGTCGTCCAGGGCCACGGCCGGAGTCCCCTCGACCTCGTAGTCGGGGTCCACCGCTCTCACCTGCGCCAGGTACAGCAGCGAGTAGAGAAGCATCGAGGCGTGTCCCGCCGAGAGGACGAATCGGTCTCGGTTGGGCCAGATCGGGTCAGCCGGGTCGAAGCGCAGATAGCGCTGCCACAGCACGTAGGCCATCGGCGCGAGCGCCATCGGCGTCCCGGGATGGCCCGAGTTCGCCTTCTGGATCGCGTCCATCGACAGCGTCCGGATCGTGTTGATGCAGAGGAGGTCGACGTCCGGCGCGTTCGTCGGGTTCTCTGGCGTCTTCTGGTCAGCCGGCGTCACGGGCGACGATGCTAAGGCTTAGATTGCGGCACGTCGTGAACGCATCGAATCCGGACACCGAGAAAAAGCTCGCCGCCGAGGCCGCTGCGGCGCTGCTGGAGGAGGGTATGGCCGTGGGGCTCGGAACCGGCTCGACGGTGGCCCACCTGCTCCCGGCGATCGCGGCACGGGGGCTGATCGGGATCCGCTGCGTCGCCACCTCGGTCGCGACCGAGTCACAGGCGCGGGAGCTCGGGATTCCGGTGGAGGCCTTCGACTCGCTGGAGCGCCTGGACATGGCTATCGACGGGGCCGACCAGGTGTCCCGCGACCGCTGGCTGGTCAAGGGCGGCGGGGGCGCCCACACCCGCGAGAAGATCGTCGCGGCGTCGGCGGAGCGGTTCGTGGTGATCGCGGACTCCTCCAAGGCCGTCGACCGGATCGAGCCGCCGATCCCGCTCGAGCTGCACGCGTTCGGCTTGGGCTCGACCCTCGTTCGGATCGGCTCGGAGGTCGGCGAGGTGAGCACCCGGCCGGACACACCGCCGAGCCCCGACGGCGGCGTGATCGCCGATTACCGTGGCGCGGTCGGAGACCCGGAGGCGCTCGCCGCAGCGCTCGCAGGCGTGCCGGGCGTGGTCGACCACGGGGTGTTCCCGGCGGCGATGGTCACCGACGTGCTGATCGGCCGAGGCGACTCGGTCGACCGTGCCTGAGCGCGCCTCCGGCCCCGCGAGCACCCGCCCACCCGGCGCGTTGCGCCATCTGGCGGCCATCATGGCCCTCCCCGCGATGGCGATCCTCGCTGTCCCCCTGGCGATCTGCCTGGCTGGGCGGGTCGAGCCGGGCTGGGGGCTGTCCCGCGTCGCGGCGGCGGCCGTGACGATCCTGGGCGCGGCCCTGGTGGCCGTGGGCCTGATGCTGGTCGCCCGGACGATCGCGCTGTTCGCAAGGGTGGGCCAGGGCACGCTCGCTCCGTGGGACCAGACCCGCAGGCTGGTGGCCAACGGCCCCTACCGGCGCGTGCGCAACCCCATGATCAGCGGCGTGTTCACGGTGCTGACCGGTGAGACTCTGATGCTGGGCGTCCCCGAGATGGCGCTCTGGACCGCGGGTTTCGGGATGGTCAACGCGATCTACATCCCGCTCGTCGAGGAGCCTAGGCTGGTCAAGAGGTTCGGAGCCGACTACTTGGACTACAAGCGACACGTGCCCCGCTGGATCCCAAGGCGAATGCCCTGGTCCGCCGGGCTCTGGGGGACCCTCTGCGCGGCGCTGCTCTGGGCAGGCGCCCCGGCGCCGGCGGGCGCGGCTCCGGCGGACCAACAGGGGTCGAACGGCGGGCCTGTGGCGACGCAGCCCCTGTCGGGCGAAGACCGAGCGCTCTCGCACTGGACTCCTGAGCGGATGCGACGCGCCGCCCCGCTCGAGCCTCTCGAGGCGCCTGCGGACGTCACAGCCGCCGCCGGCTCGTCCACCACCTACGCGCAGCTGCCCGACCAGGAAATCAGCTCTGTCCGCGACACCCAGTACCCGGAGCGTATTCACGGCCGCCTGTTCGTGCGATTTGCCGGCAGCGACGCGAGCTGCTCCGCCACCGTCGTCACGTCGCGCGCGCGCAACGTGGTCCTGACCGCCGGCCACTGCGTGGTTGCGCCGACCGTGAACGGGCCGGTGTGGGCCACGGACGTCGTGTTCGCCCCCGCCTACCGCAACGGCGTCACACCGTTCGGGGTCTACCCGGCCACCGTGCTGCGGGCGCCGTCGCTGTGGAGCTTCGAGGCGTTCCTCGAGCTTGACATCGGAGCCGCGAACCTGGCCCCCGGACCGTGGGGGCAGATCGAGGACGCGCTCGGGTCGCGTGGGATCAGCTTCAACCGGCCCCCCTCGCGCTACAAGAAGAACAAGCTCAGCTTCTCTCTGTTCGGCTACCCGGCGCGGCCCGCCGCCTTCTACGACGGCGAGCGCCCGATCCTGTGCGTGAGCAAGTTCAAGGGCTTTGAGAAGTTCACCGGCTCACCCAATGCCGGCCCCTGCAACATGAAGGAGGGCTCGAGCGGTGGCGGCTGGGTCGTCGGCGGCGGCTTCATTAACTCGGTCACGAGCCACAACGCCTGCGGGGCCGACCGCGAATGCGCACTGATCTCCGGGACCTATCTCGGGAACACGGCGTTCTCCCTGTGGAAGCAGGCCGGGGGCGGCCTCTCCAAGGGAAAGCAGAGGAAGCTGATGCGCTGCAAGAAGAAGCCGAAGGGGGACAAGCGCGCACACTGCATCTTCAAGGCCGAGAGGTTCAAGGGGACCCAGCTCTAGGCCTTTCAGCGAGGCCCTTATCGGCGATCTCCCGGCGCGCTCCATCGCGCTTCTCGAGAGCCTCTATCCCGAGGGCCCGCTTCACGCCCGGCGCCCGCTCGAACTCGACGTCGCGGTAGTCGACGACCTCGACGTGGTTTCCCCACGGATCGAGGAAGGCGAGGCCGCCGGGAAGGGAGGGCGCCGACCGCAGGCGCTCACGCTCGACGGCCGCCCTGACGGCCTCGCGATCGTCCACCACGAGGCCGAGGTGACGGCCCTCGTCGGGCGGCTGGGTGCGCCCCGCCTGGAGGGCCAGGAACTGGTCCCCCATGTCGATGAACGCCATCCGGCCGCCCTCCGCGGTGCCACGCAGCTCGAATTCGAACAGCCGCCCGTACAGGGCAAGAGCCTCGTCGACGTCGTCCACCTCGAGCGCGACATGGTTGATGCCCACCAGCTTCGCCATCGTCCAAGCCTACGCCGCAGCAGCCGCGCGGTCGGCGAGGATCAGCGACTCCCCGCCAGGTTCGACCCGGCCGGCCGGGATCGATGGATCCAAACTCAGCAGCTTCTCGAGAGGGTCACGCTTTTCCTCGCCGGTGACCACCCAGAGCAGCCGGCGCGCCCGCCGCAACCCGGGATAGCTCAACGTCATCCGGCGTGTGCCCTGGTACTCCCGCGCGGTGACGGCCACACGCCTGTCGGTCACGGCGAGGACCGGGTCGCCGGGCACCAGCGAGGCCGTATGGCCGTCAGGGCCGAGGCCGAGGTGGATCAGGTCGAGAGCCTCGGGCAGCGACTCGGAGTAGCGCGCGGCTCCCGCCTCGGGGTCCTCGTCGTCCACCGGCATCGGGCGCAGCGATCCCTGCGCGCCGATGGAGAGCGCCGCGATCAGATGGGTCAGGTTGCGCTGCCCGGAGCCGGCCGGCGCGATCCGCTCGTCGGCCTGGAAGATCTGGGTCTTCTGCCAGGGCACCTCCTGCTCCTCGATCTGCCCGTACATGGCCCACGGGGTGCGACCGCCGCTGGCCGCCATGGCGAAACGCCCGTTTGCGGACACCGAGTCGCGGGCGGCCTCGGCGATCAGCTCGGCGCCGCGCCGAGCGACAGCGTCTGCGTCCTCCAGGACCTGGAGGTCATGGCCCTGCGCCACAGCGTCTATGACGAGCCCTCGGGTTTCTCTTCGTGGCCACCGAACTCGTTGCGCATGGCCGAGAGGGCGCGGTCGGCGAAGTCGCCGAGGTCTCGCGAGGAGAAGCGCTCGTACAACGCGGCCGTCAGCACCGGCGCCGGGACCCCCTCCTCGATCGCGGCCATCGAGGTCCAGCGGCCCTCGCCGGAGTCCGAGACGCGGCCGCCGAATCCGTCGAGCGTGGGCGACTTCTGGAGAGCCGAGGCGGTCAGGTCGAGCAGCCACGACGCGATCACGCTGCCGCGGCGCCAGACCTCGGCGACCTCGGCCAGGTTGATCTCATACCGGTAGTGCTCCGGGTTCTCCAAAGGGGCTGTCTCGGCGTCGGCCTCGCGCTGCTCCATCCCCGCGTCGGCGCCCTTGATGATGTTGAGGCCCTCCGCGTAGGCGGCCATCAGCCCGTACTCGATCCCGTTGTGGACCATCTTCACGTAGTGGCCGGCGCCCGAGGGTCCGCAGTGGTAGTAGCCCTGCTCCGCGGGAGACGGGTCCCCCGCCCGGCCGGGGGTGCGCTCGATCTCGCCGAGGCCCGGAGCGACCGAGGCGAAGATCGGGTCGAGCCGCTCGACGGCCGCGTCCGGTCCGCCGATCATCAGGCAGAAGCCCCGGTCGAGGCCCCAGACTCCGCCACTCGTGCCGCAGTCGATGTAGTCGATGCCGCGCTCGGCGAACTCGGCGGAGCGGCGGATGTCGTCGTGATAGTGGGAGTTGCCGCCGTCGATGATCGCGTCGCCCGCAGACAGCGCGTCAGCGACCTCGTGGACCGTCTTTTCCGTGATCTCACCCGCGGGCACCATCACCCACACCGAGCGCGGGGCGTCGAGCTTGCTCGCGAGGTCGTCGAGCGACTCGGCGCCGACGCCCCCCTCGCCGGCAAGGGCTTTGATCGCATCCGTGTTGATGTCGTAGACGACGCACTCGTGCCCGTCGCGCATGAGCCGGCGGACGATGTTTGCGCCCATCCGTCCCAGGCCGACCATCCCAAGCTGTGCCATCCGTTGTCTCCCTCCTCCGAGTGCCGAGTCGCGGGCATCCTAAGGGCGAGGCTCCCCAGCCGATACCGTGCCGCGAGTGGCGACCCCCGCGGGAGGCAAGGAAACCGGTCCGAAGGCCGATGCGCTCGTGATCTTCGGGATCAGCGGCGACCTGGCGCGCAAGATGACCTACGACGCGCTGTACGAGCTCGAGCTGCACGGGACGCTGAAGGTGCCGGTCATCGGGGTGGCGAAGGACGACCTCGACGGAGAGCAGCTCGTCAAGCGCATGCGCGAGTCCTGCGTGGCGGCGGAGAAGGACCTGGACGAGTCCGTGTTCGAGCGGCTGAGCGAGCGCGTCAGCTACGTCCGGGGCGACTACAAGGACCCCAAGACCTTCCAGGCGCTGACCGAGAAGCTCGACGGCTGCGAGCACCCCGTGTTCTACCTCGAGACCCCGCCGTCGCTGTTCGCGCCGGTGGTCGAGGGCCTGGCGGCGGCCGATCTGACGAAGGGCGCCCGGGTGGTGATCGAGAAACCATTCGGCCACGATCTGCAGTCGGCCAAAGCGCTCAACGCCGAGCTCTCGAAGCACCTGGCCGAGCCACAGATCTACAGGATCGACCACTTCCTGGGCAAGGAGCCGGTCATGGACATCCTGTACCTGCGATTCGCGAACACGCTCCTGGAGCCGATCTGGAACCGCCGCTACGTGAACTCGGTGCAGATCACGATGGCCGAGGACTTCGGGGTGGAGGACCGAGGGAACTTCTATGACCCGGTCGGGGCGCTGCGGGACGTCGTCCAGAACCATCTGCTTCAGCTGCTGGCCCTGATCGCCATGGAGCCGCCGACCGGCGGCTCGGACCCCGACCCCGTCAGGGACAAGAAGATGGACCTGTTTCGCGCGATCCCGGCCGCCGACCCCCAGCGGTCCGTGCGCGGGCAATACGAGGGCTATCAGGACGTCGAGGGCGTCGCGCACGGCTCAAAGACCGAGACGTTCATCGCCTTGCGGCTGTTCGTCGAGAGCTGGCGCTGGGCGGGCGTCCCCTTCTTCATCCGCGCAGGCAAGTGCCTGGAGGCGAAGGCGACCGAGCTGCGGGTCGTGTTGAACAGCCCGCCGCCGATCGGGATCGCCGGCAGCGCCATCCCCAAGGCGGACGAGATCGTGATCCGGATCGACCCGCACGGCGGCGCCTGCATCCTGGTGGAGGCCAAGCAGCCGGGCAAGGAGACGCTGCGCCAGGTCGACCTGGAGCTGCTGTTCGAGGAGGAGCTGGGTGACCAGCCGGGCCCCTACGAGCGGCTGCTGGGCGACGCCCTCCTCGGCAACCCGGAGCACTTCGCTCGCGAGGACATGGTCGAGGAAACCTGGCGGATCGTGCAGCCGCTGATCGACGACCCGCCGGAGGTCGAGACCTACAAGCCGGGCGGCTGGGGGCCGGAGGGATCCTCTCACCTGCTGACCGGCTACGGAGGCTGGCGGCGCCCCTGGCTGCCCAGCGAGGAGCCCTACGGGCCGGTCGGCCCGTAGGCCGCCACAGCGCCGCTAGAGTTGCAGCCCCATGTCCAGCGCGATCCTGCACACGAACGCCGGGCCGATCACCGTCGGATTCTTCGACGATGACGCCCCCAAGACCGTCGAGAACTTCCGCAAGCTCGCGGGCGACGGCTTCTACGACGGCCTCACCTTCCACCGGGTGATCCCCGACTTCATGGTCCAGGGCGGCTGCCCAGAGGGCACCGGCACAGGCGGGCCGGGATACACGTTCGAGGACGAGTTCAACGACCACAAGGTCATCCGTGGCGCGCTCGCGATGGCGAACTCGGGACCCGACACCAACGGGTCCCAGTTCTTCATCGTCACCACCCCGGCCGCCGATTGGCTCGACGGTAAGCACACCGTCTTCGGTGAGGTGACCGAGGGCATGGAGAACGTCGACGCCATCGAGAAGACCGACACCGGACCGGGCGACCGCCCCGTCGAGCCGCAGGTCATAGAGCGCGTCGAGCTATCGGACTGAGGCGCCTGCTGCGCGGCGTCGCCGGCCCGCGGGCCGTTGACGGCGTCGCCGAGCTGCATGTCGGAGACCCGCGCTTCGACGACTGGGACGTGGTCAGGGACTTCGGGGATCTCGAATCCGCCCGCGCCTGGCGCCAGCAGCTCGAGGAGGCCGGCATCGACGCTGCCCTGACTTCGGACTGGCCGCTCGACGAGTTCGGGCGCGGCGACATCGCGCTGCGCGTCCCACCGGGGCGATGGAGCGCCGCCGAGGAGGCGCTGGACCCGGACGACGACTGACGGACGGCGTCAGACGGCGTCGCCCGCGGCGTCCAGCACCAGCCATAGGCCGCCGAACTCCTCGACGTCGTGGCAGGTGACCTCGCCGGGCTCCTCGTGGGCGTAGTAGTAGAGGGGCTGCCCGTTGTAGGTGACCTGGACGCTCCCGTCGTCGCGTTCGGTGGTCCCGAGCATCCCGGAACGCACTCCCCCGGCCGCGCGTGGCTCGCCCGCGGTCAGGACGGGGGGCCATGCCGCGGCGCACTCGCCGTAGCACTCGCTCGTCGGTCCGTCCTCCTTGTCGAAGAGGTAGATGGCCTGGTCGTTGCGGCCGAACAGGATCCGCCCGAACTGCGAGTCGCCGAGCTTGACGGTCGTCCCCTCGGCCCCTTTCCTCTAAAGCCTTCGACATCACTTCCTCCTGTGTCCGCGTTGCCATGCCCAGGTTCACCTGCCGCAATCAACGCGGCCTAAGGGGGTGTCCGTCGCAGGAGCGGCTCGCTTTACGAGGCCGTCGCCGCGATCACCTCCCGGACCCCGTCCGCGAATCCCTTCGTCGTGCAGCGACTTCTCCCAGCTGGCGTCGGCCGAGGCACGCAGGA
>JAJTCK010000033.1 GCA_021323175.1 Solirubrobacterales bacterium
CGTTCAGGGAGCCGCAGGGATGCTCTCACGAGAGAGAGTTGGACTCGTTCAGGTCGAGGCCGGGCTGAATCCCGAGAACGATCTACATGTGCCGCTCGAAGCCCTCCGCGCCGAGTTGGAGAAGCATGGCTATCGGCTCTTCGGCTTCTACGAGCAAGTCGGCGAGTGGCCGACACAGGGCCCCCAGTTGCGTCGCACCAACGCTGTCTTCCTGGCTCGGACCCTCATCTCGGCTAGCCCAGCCGTCCCTGCGAGGCTGTAACGCGCGAGCAATCAGCCAGGCCATGCGCGGGAAGGCGTAGTGACGTCGCCCCCCAGGCCGCCCCCCGGACCGGGGCGGCGAGCCGCACCGCCTGCGTACCCTGGAACGAATGGAGGGCGGCGCCTATCTCGTGATCGCGGTCAGCTTCGGGATCGCCACCGGCGTCATCGGGCGGGGCAAGGGCAGCTCCTTCTTCATCTGGTTTGCGGTGGGGGCGGTGCTGCCCCTGCTCGGGTTGATCGCGGTCATCGCATATCGCTCCGAGCACGCCGAGCCGGAGCGGCGCTGCCCCACCTGCAACAAGGTCGTGAAGCTCTACGTCCAGGTCTGCCCGCGCTGCGGGACCGACCTCTACCTGCCCGACCCCTCAGAGGTGCGCCAGCCACGGTGAACAGCATCTCGACCGCTCGCCGTCCTCACAGCCGGGATAGGATCGCCGCAACCACCAAGGAGGCCTATGTACGCGCGCGTGGTCAGGTTCACCGACGTCACACCCGAGCGAATCGCCGAGATCGAGGCCAGGATCGAAGAGAACGACGGCCCGCCGGAGGGGGTGCCCTCGACGGGATTGCGGCTGCTCTACGACGAGGACCAGGCGACGGCCGTGTTCGTAGGCTTCTTCGCCACCGAGGAGGACATGCGCACGGGCGGAGAGGTCCTCGCCCAGATGGACAGCGGGGACACCCCCGGGACCCGTGCCTCCGTCGACCATTGCGAGGTCCGGGTCGAGAGGGACATGGGCTGAGTCAGCGCAGCCAAGTCCGCACGATCGCGTTAGTGAAGCCGAGGCCGTAGCGCACCACTGCCGGCTTCTTGGAGTGACCCGAGAGCCGCTTGTCCACTGTGACCGGGACCTCCTTCGCGGGGATCCCGCGTTTGATCGCCTCGATCATGAACTCCGAGGTGTGGAACTGCTCCTGGCGCAGGACCAGCTGAGGCAGCACGGTGGTAAGGACGGCGCGGTACCCGTTGGAGCAATCGGAGACCTTCGTCCGCGTGATGAACGAGACGACACGGTTGAAGAAGATGATCCCGAGCTCCCTGGAGCGACTGTCGGGGTCCGCGTCTCCCAGCACGCGCGAGCCGTGGGCCATGTCCACCTCGCCGTCCAAAATCGGCTTCACCAGGCGCTCCATCTCCTCGGGCCGGTGCTGGCCGTCGGCGTCGAGGGTCACCACGACCAGCGCTCCGGACTCCGACATCAGGCGGTAGCCCGTGCGCAGCGCGGCCCCGCCCCCGCGGTTGATCACGTGCCGGGCGACGATCGCCCCCGCGCGCGCGGCCGCGTCCGCGGTCCCGTCGCGCGACCCGTCGTCTACCACCAGCACGGCGGTGTCCACCTCGCAGACCTGAGACGGCATCCGCGCAATCACTGCGGCGACGCTGTCGGACTCGTTGTAGGCGGGGATCACGACCGCCACCCTGCCGCGGAAGCGCTCGGGCAGCTTTGCGTTGCGGAACTCCTCCCAGGCGAGCCCCTCGAGCAGCGCGGAGAGCTGCTGGTTCATCCGCGCCGACTCGGTCAGTGCGCGCAGGACGAGCAGGAACAGGATCGCAATCGCGAAGACTGCAAGCCCCAGGATCCGCTCGCCGTTCCCGCGCTCGAAGGCGAACGCCTCCAACACCGCATCCACCAGCTCGGTCCCCGCCACGATCGCCAGGGCCATGCCGCCGAGCAGGGCCAGCAGGACGGCGCCGTTGGACATCTCGCGGCGGCGCCAGATCACGAAGGCGACCAGGCCCGCCGCGAAGACGAGGCCGGCAGCCCGCAGCAGCGTCAGCTCTGCGGGGAAGATGGATGCCTGAATGAGGGCGGCGTCGGGCACGGGCGGCGGCCAGAATAGCCGTGGCCGCACGCCCCCCGTGGGCACAGGATGCCGTCCGGGCCACTGCTACCCTGCCGCCCTCTATGCGCGTCCTCATCCTCGGGGGCGACGGCTATCTCGGCTGGCCGACGGCGATGCGCTTCTCGGCCAAGGGACATGAGGTCTCCGTCGTCGACAATTTCTCCCGCCGCCGCTGGCACGAGGCGCAGGGCACCGATTCCCTGACGCCGATTCGCCCCCTCGAGGATCGCGTCGCGGCGTGGAAGAAGGTGTCGGGCATGGGCATCGCCCACTACGTGGGCGACATCGAGGACGGCGAGTTCCTCGAGCAGACGGTGATCGACACCCGCCCCGAGGCGATCGTCCACTACGGCGAGCAGCCCTCGGCGCCGTACTCGATGCAGAGCCGCGAGACCGCCGTCGAGACGCAGTACACCAACGTCATCGGCACGCTCAACCTGCTGTTCGCGATGCGGGACCACGTCCCGGACACCCACCTCGTCAAGCTCGGGACGATGGGCGAGTACGGGACCCCCAACATCGACATAGAGGAGGGGTACATCGAGATCGAGCACAACGGTCGCAGGGACACGCTGCCCTTCCCGAAGCTGCCGGGCTCCCTCTACCACCTCTCCAAGGTCCACGACTCCCACAACATCCACTTCGGCTGCCGGGTTTGGGGACTGCGCGCCACCGACCTGAACCAGGGAGTCGTCTACGGCATCGAGACCGACGAGACCGCACTGGACGAGCGCCTCTGCACGCGCTTCGACTACGACGAGGTCTTCGGCACCGTGCTGAACCGCTTCTGCGTGCAGGCCCTGATCGGCCGGCCCCTGACCGTCTACGGCAAAGGCGGGCAGACTCGCGGCTTCCTGAACATCCGCGACACCCTCCAGTGCGTTGAACTGGCGGTGGCGAATCCAGCCGACAGGGGGGAGTTCCGCGTCTTCAACCAGTTCACAGAGCAGTTCTCGGTCTCCGAGCTTGCCGAGCTGGTTAGAGAGTCAGCGGCCGAGGTCGGTTACGAGGTCCACGTGGAGCATCTGGAGAACCCGCGCGTCGAGCTGGAGGAGCACTACTACAACGCCGTCCACACGAAGCTCCTCGACCTCGGGCTGGAGCCGACCCTGTTGGGCGACGAACTGGTCAAGTCCGTTATCTCGATGGTCGAGCGCCATCGCGACCGGATCGACGCCAGCCACATCGAGCCTCACACCACCTGGAAGTCCGGGCGCGAGGCCGAGACCCCGGTCTCCTAGCCGGTACAAACGCACGCCCAGGCGCGCAGACGCCTCTCGCTACCATCGCCGCATGCGCGCTGCCGACGCACTCATGGAGGCGCTGAAGGCCGAGGGGGTCGAGCACGTCTTCGGAATCCCCGGTGGTGCGAACCTGCCCACGTACGACGCGATCTACGACGCTGACCTGACTCACGTGCAGGCCCGTCACGAGCAGGGGGCCGGGCACATGGCGGAGGGCTACGCCAAGGCCTCGGGCCGAGTCGGGGTGGCGATGGCGACGTCGGGCCCCGGCGCGACGAACCTCGTCACCGCGATCGCGGACGCGGTGATGGATTCCGTTCCGACGGTCTTCATCACGGGCCAGGTCCGCACCGAGCTGATCGGCACGGATGGCTTCCAGGAGGCCGACGTCAGCGGCATCACGCTCCCGATCGTCAAGCACTCGATGATGGTCACGGACCCCCGCCATATCCCCGAGTACATCCACCAGGCCTTCCATATCGCCTCCACGGGGCGCCCCGGGCCCGTTCTGGTGGACATCCCCCAGGACCTCTCCCGCGCGGACGTCGACTACGAGCCCAGCGTCGAGGCGGTGGACCTGCCGGGCTACAAGCCCTCGACGGAGGGGAACATTAAGCAGATCCGAATCGCCGCCAAGGCGCTGGCCAACGCCTCACGTCCGGTCATCTACGCCGGCGGCGGCGTCATCAACGCCAACGCGTCCGAGGAGCTGCGCGAGCTTTGCCTTTCCGACAACTTCCCGGTGACCTGCACCCTGATGGGCCTCGGCGGCTTTCCCGGAACCCACGAGCAGTGGCTGGGCATGCTGGGAATGCACGGCACCCGCACCGCCAACTACGCGATGGACAACGCCGACCTGATCGTGTGCGTCGGGGCACGCTTCGACGACCGGATCACGGGCAAGCTCTCCGAGTTCGCCCCGCGCGCCAAGTTCATCCACATTGACATCGACCCCGCCGAGATATCGAAGAACGTCCCGGCCCACATCCCGATCGTGGGTGACGCCAAGCTCGTCCTGCCCAAGCTGACCAAGGAGTACCGAGCCGTCAAGGCCGACCCCTCGCGGCTGGACGCCTGGTGGGAGCGGATCCACGAGTGGCAGGGCGATTACCCGCTGGACTACGAGCGCTCCGAGACGGGCGAGATCAAGCCACAGGCCATGGTCGAGGCCCTCTACAAGGCCACCGACGGAGACGCGATCATCACCTCCGACGTCGGCCAGCACCAGATGTGGGCCGCGCAGTACTACAACTTCGACAGGCCGCGGCGCTGGATCAACTCCGGCGGCCTGGGCACGATGGGCTTCGGCCTGCCCTCGGCGATCGGCGCCAAGGTGGCCTGCCCCGACGACACCGTCGTCTGCCTGGCGGGGGACGGCAGCCTGGTGATGACGTGCCAGGAGATGGCGACCGCCGTCCACCACGACATCCCGGTCAAGGTCTTCCTGATGAACAACGGCTACTTCGGCATGGTCCGCCAGTGGCAGGAGCTGTTCTGGGAGAGGCGCTATTCATCGGTCGAGATGGGCTCGAGCCCCGACTGGGAGAAGCTGGCCGAGGCGTTCGGCGCCCGTGGCATGCGGGTAGACGATGCCGGCGAGGTCGAGGGCGCGATGCACGATGCGCTGGCGGAGGACGGGCCCGTGTTGCTCGACGTACGCGTCGCCCCCGAGGAGAACTGCTATCCGATGATCCCGGCGGGCTCGGCTGCTCGTGACATGGTCGGCGGCCCTGCACCAGCCGCCAACTCCTCCGCTTCGCGTCCGGGGTCGGCCCAGTAGCGCCATGGAAGCTGGAACCCCAGACCTGATCAAGCTGGAGGATCTGGACGCTGCTGCTGGGCGCCTGACGGGGCGCAAGCACGTCCTCTCCATCACAACCGAGAACAAGCCCGGCGTCCTCGCCAGGATCGCCGGCCTGTTCAGCCGCCGCGGGTTCAACATCGACACCCTCGCGGTCGGCCCAACCGAAGACCCCGACATCGCCCGGTTCACCCTGACCGTGGACGGCGCGGTCCATCCGATCGACCAGGTCACGAAGCAGCTCCACAAACTGGTCAACGTCATCAAGATCCGCGACATGGACCCGAGCGAGACGATCGCCCGGGAGATGGCGCTGTTCAAGGTCTCGGCCCCGATCGAGAGCCGCGCCGAGCTCATGCAGTTCGCCGAGATCTTCAGGGGCAAGATCGTGGACGTCTCCCGCCGCTCGCTGACCATCGAGGTCACCGGCAGCTCGGACAAGATCGAGGCCTTCGAGCGCATGATCCGCCCCCACGGGCTGATCGAGATGGTGCGCACGGGCGAGGTCGCGATCCAGCGCGCCAAGCCGGACTCCTAGCGTCGCGGATGGCGGCGAGGGCGATCACCACTGACGCAACCACGGTGGAGGAGATCCTCGGCGCGGCGGACGGGTTGATCGCCGAGGCGGTTGGCCGTCCAGACCGGACGCTCGTGTCGGTCACCGTTGAGATCGATCTCGTCGACGTCAGCGCGGCTGTTCTCGCCTCGCGGCTCGCCTCGGACCGCTGGTTCTGCTGGGAGCAACCCGACGACTCGGGCATGGCGCTCGCGGGGCTCGGCGCGGTCGCGGAGGTCGTCTCCAGGGGTCCCGAGCGGTTTCGCCAGGTGGCTGCGGACTGCACCGAGTTGCTCCGCAACGCCGTCTCGAACGCTCCATCCGGCCTCCCCGCGGGGGCTGGACCGGTTTGGGTGGGCGGCTTCGCGTTCTCCGACCACGGAGGCGCGACCCCCGAGTGGTCCTCGCTGCCACCCGCGCTGATGGTGATGCCCGAGCTGTCGCTGCTGCGCCGCGACGGCCGCTGTTGGCTGACCCTGAACGCCATTCCCACCGGGCCCGACGACGCCGGCACGGCCGCCGCCTCGATCCGGCGCAGGCTCGAGGGCCTGCGCTGGGCGTCGCTGGGCCCCCTCGACCCGGACCCGGCCGGAGCCACCCGCGTCGCCGCGCCCCGGCCGGCCAGCGACTACGAGCGGATCGTCTCGCAGGCGGTGGAGCGTATCCGGGCCGGCGGCCTCTCGAAGGTAGTGCTGGCGCGGGAGGTAACGGTTGACGCCTCGGGTGCACACGATCCCGCCGCGCTCCTGGGCGCCCTGCGGGAGTTGTTCCCCTCGTGCTTCTGCTTCTGCGTCGGAACGCCGGAGGCCGCATTCATCGGGGCCAGCCCCGAGCTGCTCGTCCGCCGCCGCGGCGCGATCGCCGCGACCGTGGCCTTGGCCGGCTCCACCAGACGCAGCGCAGACCCCTCGGTGGATGACCACCTCGGCGAGCAGATGCTGCACAGCGCCAAGGTGCGCGAGGAGCATGAGATCGTTGCCACGCGCATCGCGAGATCCCTGCGAGGGCACTCGGTCTGGGTCGAGGCCGAGGACGAGCCGGTCGTGGTCAGAATCGTCAACATCCAGCACCTGGCCACCCCTATCCGCGGCCAGCTCGCCGAGTCTCACTCCGCGGTCGAGCTGGCGGGCATCCTTCACCCGACTCCTGCTGTCGCAGGAGAGCCGCGAGGCAGGGCAGTAGCAGTGATCGACGAGCTCGAAAGACTGGACCGGGGCTGGTACGCAGGCCCGGTCGGTTGGATGGACGCCGCCGAGGACGGCGAGTTCTGCGTGGCCCTACGCTCAGGCTTGCTGCGCGACCGCACCGCCCACCTGTACGCGGGATGTGGAATCGTCGCCGACTCGGACCCGGCTTCGGAGCTCGCCGAGACCGAGATCAAGCTGGAGGCGCTGCTCCCTCTGCTCAGCGCATGACTTCTCAGGCGCGGTTGAGCGCCAGAGCGGCACGGTCTGCGATCCGCTGGTGAAGCTCCAGGTTCCTGCGGCGGTCGAGCGTCACGACGATCGCCCGCGCGTCCGCTGCGAGGGCGTCGCTCAGCGACGATGACGACTCGACCCTGACGGCCTCGATCCCGAACAGCCCGAAGGCGGCCTCGAGGTCGAGGCCGGAGGGGGTCCCGAGCAGATGCTCGAACTCGTCGGGGGGCAGCTCCTCCGCCTGCGGAAGGAAGTGAAAGATTCCGCCGCCGCCGTTGTCGAGGACGATCAGCCGCACGCCGGGCACCCGAGCCGCTGTGGCGAGGCCCCCGAGGTCGTGGGCGAGCGCCAGGTCTCCCAGCACGGCCCAGGTTCGGCCGCCCGATCCCCGTGCCACGCCCGCCGCGGTGGAGACCAGCCCGTCGATCCCGTTGGCCCCGCGGTTGGAGACGAAGCGCACCCGCGCGCGGCCCGGGGGGATGAACGTCTCCTGGTCACGCACGGGCATGCTCGAGGCCGCCAGCACGTTGTCCCCGTCGCGAAGGACGGCTGCCAATGCGGGCCACACGCCCGGCTCACTCGCCTCCTCGAGGCGGGCCAGCTCATCGCCGACGCCTGCGGCCAAGCGGCGTTGCGCGTCCAGCCAGCGCTCCAGCCAGGCCGGCGCTCCGCCCGTCTCGCCCGATGCCTGCGCCGGCGTAGTCCGGCGGGCCTCGGCGCCCGCCTTGAGCCTCTCGGTCAGACCGGCGGCGAGCGTGGCGGGATCGGCGCGCAGGAGCATCTCGGCCCGGCGCGTGGGCTCCTTCCAGTCCCCGGCGGGGTCCACGACGATCTGGCGCAGGCCGGCGATGGCGGCGAGCCACTGGCGCAGCGCCTTGCTCGTCGGCATGTCGCCGAAGCGCAATACCAGCGCCGGCTCGAGTTGGTCCGGGCGGGCGCGCGCGATCAGGTCATAGCCCGGCACGCTCATCGAATGCGGTTGCGGGCCCCAGCGCAGCTGCGAGGTCGGCTCCGCCAGGACCGGATAGCCGGCGGCGTCCGCGAGGGCGCACAGGGGCTCGGCCAGCTCCTGGTCGGGTTGGCGGCCGGCGAGGACGAGTCCCCGGGGCACCGACGCGATCCGGGCCGCCAGCTCGTCGAGCAGCGCGGGGTCCGGAGCCTGCGGGGTCCTTGCCACCGCGCTCAGCGGGCGCTCGCCGCGCCCCTCGAGCGCCAACGGGTCGGTGGCGGTCACCGCTCCCTCGACGGGCACCGGTGCAAGTGGGTCCCGGAAGGGGACGTTCAGATGGACCGGCCCAGGCCTTGGCTCTCCCGCGGACGCCGCGTAGGCCCGGCAGGCGGTCGAGCGGAAGTGCAGAAGGCCGTCATCGTCGGCCTCGTGGTTGCCGAGCTCGCTGAACCAGCGAGCGGCGTCGCCGTAGAGCTTCAGCTGGTCGATGGTCTGGCCCGCCCCGATCCCGCGCAGCTCGGGCGGACGGTCCGCGGTCAGGACGATCAGCGGAACCGACGCCTCGTCGGCCTCGGCCACGGCGGGATGGAAGTGAGCGGCCGCGGAACCCGACGTGCAGAGCGCCACGGCGGGCACGCGGGTCGAGAGTGCCGTGCCGAGCGCGAAGAACGCCGCGCTGCGCTCGTCCAGCACGACCTGCACGTCGATCGCGGGCTGCCGCCACAGCGCGACCGCGAGGGGCGTCGACCGGGAGCCGGGGGAGACCGCCGCGTGGCGAACCCCGCAGCGCGCGAACTCCTCGATCATCGCGGAAGCGAGGGCAGTGTTTCGGTTGGTTGGATCCACCACGCGAACGGTAGTTCAGCCCAGCCGCCGGGCCGCAAGGGCTGCATCGTCGAGCTCGACGCCCAACCCGGGATCGTCCCCCGGCACGAGGGTGTCGCCGTCACGGGCCAGGCCGGTCCCCACCGTCTCAGAGAAGAGTCGCTCCGTGCCCAGCCCGTGAGCGGGCTCGCCCGCGGTCCGGCGCAGGGGCAGCGCCTGGACAGTGTGCGCGGCGGCCGCGATGCCGACTGGCCCCTCGAGCGAGCTCGACATGTACGTGGGGATCAGCTCGGACACCTCCAGCGTCGCGGCGATCCCGCCGACCTTCGCGAGCTTGACGTTCGCGAGCTCGCATGAGCGCAGGTCGAATGCTCGGCGGGCATCACGTGTGGTCACGATGTCCTCGTCAGCCGACAGGCGGACTCCCGTGCGGCGCCTGACCGCGGCCATCTCCTCGAGTCCATTGACCGGCTGTTCGGCCAGCTCCAGGTCGTGCGCGGCGAGCGCGGCCAGGCGCTCGGAGGCCTCGTCCACGGTCCAGGCGCCGTTGGCGTCGACCCGAATTCGGGCATCCGGGCCGACGAGCCCGCGCACCGTGGCCACCTGCGCCACGTCGCCCGGGAGCCCCGCCTTCAGCTTGAACGTGTCGAAGCCCTCGGCGAGCCAGCGCTCAGCCAGACCGCGAAGCGTCGCCGGGTTGGCGCCGGGCAGGGTCGCGTTGCACTTGACCGGCGTCCCGGCCTCTGCCCCGAGGAACCGCCACACCGGAAGCCCCGCGGCTTTCGCCGCCAGGTCGTGGAGCGCGATGTCCACCGCCGCGACCGCCTCGGCTCCTGCACCTCGGGCCCGGCACCTTGCCAGCGCCGACCACATCCGCTTCGGGTCCAGCCCCCCGTCGCGCAGCGCAGGCCAGCACACCCGCTCGATCTCGCTCGCGATTCGCCGGACACCGGGCCCGCCGCGCAGCGACAGCGACGCCGTCTCGCCCAAGCCCTCGAGCCCCTCCCCCCGGATCCTCACCAGCACCAGCTCACGCTCACGAAGCTGCCCGCTGGCGGTCGTATAGAGCTCCCTGAACGGAAGGGAGTAAGGGATCGCCTCGAGCTCCTCGAGTCGCACGCAACACGCTGTAAACGCCGAGCAGGGCGCCCGTCCCTGCCAGCGCCCGGTTGAGCGAGGCTCCGTCAGTGCGGGTCTGCACAGCGCGCAGCGGCGCGATCGCGAGCGGCGCCGAAAGCGCTCCCAGCATCGCTGCCCAGGGGCCGTCGGACATCGCCAGGGTCACGGGAAGCGCCAAGTAGGCCAGGACGAGCAGGGCGAGGTACAGGCGGCGGGCCGCTTCGCGCCCAATCCGGACGGCCAGGGTCATCTTGCCTGCGCGCTGGTCGGTTGGGATGTCGCGCACGTTGTTGACGACGAGGATCGCGGTCGCCAGGGCACCGACCCCGACCGACAGCCCGATCGGAAGCACATCGAGTTCCTCGAGCTGCACGTAGTAGGAGCCGTTCACTGCGACGAGCCCGAAGAACAGGAAGACGAACAGCTCACCCAGCCCGGCATAGCCATAGGGGCGAGGGCCGCCGGTGTACAGGACGCCGGCCAGGATCGAGAGGGCTCCCACGGCGATGATCACCGGCCCGGCGACAGTGGCCAGGTAGATGCCGCAGGCGACCGCGACCGCGAATGCGATCCACGTCGCCGCAAGCACGCGTCGGGGTGCAGCCAGGCCCGAGGCCGTGACCCGGACCGGTCCCAGGCGGTCCGCCGTGTCCGCCCCCCGCATGGCGTCCGAGTAGTCATTGGCCAGGTTGGTCCCGATCTGGATGAAGATGCTGCCGATCATGGCCGCGATGAAGGCCCCAACCCGAGGCAGCTCACCGGTTTCGGCGATCGCCGCCGCCGTGCCGACAAGGACCGGAGCGATCGCAGCCGGCAGCGTCCTCGGACGCGAGGCGGCGATCCAGATGCGAAGTGGGCTCAAGGCCGCTGGCCCTGCAGGCGGTGCCGTATAGCCACCGTCAGGGTCTCTTCGGGTACTTGGAGAAGTCGGGCTTGCGTCCCTGCTGATATGCGTTTCGGCCCTCCTGGCCCTCCTCGGTCATGTAGAAGAGGAGAGTCGCGTCGTGGGAGAGCTGCTGCAGGCCACTGAGTCCGTCCTCCTCGGCGTTGAAGCTCGCCTTCAGCAGGCGAAGGGACATGGGGGAGAGGTATGACATCTCACGGCACCAGGCCACTGTCTCCCGTTCGAGCTGGTCGAGGGGGACCACCGCATTGACCAGCCCCATCTCGAGCGCCTCGTCAGCTTCGTAGAGACGGCTCAGGAACCAGAACTCCTTCGCTTTCTTCACGCCGATGTTGCGGGCGAGCAGGCTCGCGCCGAAGCCGCCATCGAAGCTGCCGACGCGGGGGCCCGTCTGGCCGAACACCGCGTTGTCCGCAGCGACCGTCATGTCGCAGACCAGGTGCAGGATGTGCCCCCCGCCGACGGCGTAACCCGCGACCATCGCCACCACCGGCTTCGGCAGGCGACGGATCTGCACATGGAGGTCGCCGACGTCAAGGCGGCCGACGCCGCGGGCTGCGACCTGGTCGTCGCCCATGTAGCCGTCGTCGCCGCGGATGCTCTGGTCGCCTCCGGAGCAGAAGGCCTTTTCCCCGGCGCCGGTGAAGATGATCGACGAGACCTCGGTGTCGTCGCGGGCGCGGGTGAAGGCGTCGCGCAGCTCCGCCAGGGTGGGAGGCCGGAAGGCGTTGCGCTTCTCGGGGCGGTTGATCGTGATCTTCGCGAGGCCCTCCGCGCGCTCGTAGAGGATGTCCTCGTAGTCGCCCCCGCCGTCCGCCCACCCGATCGGGGCGTAGAGCTCGTGCTCGGGAGGCGCGTCCTTGTGTCGTATCGGCACAATTGCGGACGATAGCCGTGCTCCTCGACAACTGGCTCGCCCAGCGCGCGCAGACGTGTCCGGACCGGGATGCGGTGGTCTCAGGCGGCCGGTCCCTCGACTACGCCGAACTCGAGGGCAGGGCCGTCGCCGCCGCCCGGCGGCTTGCGGCCAAGGGGGTGCGGCGGGACTCCCTGGTTGCGCTGACCATGCCCGCCGGCATCGATCACGCCGTGGCCCTGCACGCGCTGATGAAGCTCGGGGCGGTCATCTGCCCGCTGGACAGCCGCCTGGGGCGGGAGGAGCTCGACCGGGCGCTGGCGGGCGAGCGGCCCGCCCTGACCATTGCCTCGCCGGAGGACATGGAGGGGCCCGAGGCCGACCTGCCCCTGCTCGGCGAGCATGACCTGGATGCGACGTGCACGCGCGTGCTGACGAGCGGCACTGCGGGCTCGCCCCGACCCGTCCCGCTGACCTACGGAAACCACATGTGGAGCGCGGTCGGCTCGGCTTTCAACCTCGGCGTGCACCCGGACGACCGCTGGTTGTGCTGCGCGCCGGTCTTCCACGTCTCGGGCCTGACCATCCTGCTGCGCTCTGCGATTTACGGCACGACGGCCGTCGTCCACGACGGATTCGACGTGGACCGCGCAGCCGAGTCCCTGGAGCGCGAAGGGATCACCATCGTCTCCCTGGTGACCACGATGCTCACCCGCCTGCTCGACGCGGGGGCCGCCATCGAGCGTCCGCGCGCGATTCTGGTGGGTGGCGGCCCCGTCCCGGACGAGGTGCTGGCCGAGGCGCTGGCCCTCGGAAGCACCGTCGTGCAGACCTACGGGCTGACCGAGTCCTGCTCGCAGGTGACGACGCTGGCCCCCGCGGACGCCGAGCGCAAGCGCGGCTCCGCCGGCCGCCCGCTGCTGACCACGCACGTGCGCATCGCCGACGGCGAGATCCTGGTTCAGGGCCCGACCGTCGCGCCGGGAGCCGCCGACCAGGACGGGTGGCTTCACACCGGCGACTCCGGCCGCATCGACGCCGACGGGTTCCTGTGGGTGGAGGGCCGCAGTGACGACGTGATCGTGACGGGCGGCGAGAACGTGACTCCCGAGGAGGTCGAAGAAGTCCTGACGGCGCATCCGGACGTGGCCGAGGCAGCCGTTGTTGGGCGGCCCGATCCCGACTGGCAGAACGCGGTCGTCGCCGTCGTCGTGCCTCGCGAGGGCGCGGTCACCGAGCCTGAGCAGCTGCGCAGCTGGTGCGATGCCCGGCTCGCGGCGTTCAAGGTCCCGAAGCGGATCGAGCTGGCCGACGAGCTGCCGCGGACCGGGTCGGGGAAGCTCCGCCGCGCCGCACTCCGATAGCTTCCTCGCCCCATGGCCGACGAGGGAATCTTTTACGACGCCGACGCGGACCTCTCGCTGCTGGACGGCAAGACGGTCGCGATCCTGGGCTACGGGTCCCAGGGACACGCCCACGCTCTGAACCTGAAGGACTCCGGCGTCAGCGTGGTGGTGGGGCTTCGGCCCGACTCGTCGAGCCGCGCCGAGGCCGAGGCCGCCGACCTCGAGGTTCTGGACGTCGCCGAGGCGGCGAGCCGTGGGGAAATCGTCATGATCCTGATTCCCGACGAGAGGCAGGCCGAGGTCTGGAACGCGGAGATCGCGGACGGGATCGGCGACGGCGACCTGCTCATGTTCGCCCACGGCTTCTCGATCAACTTCGGCCAGATCGAGCCTCCGGCGGGCGTCGACGTCGGGATGGTCGCCCCGAAGGGCCCGGGCCACCTGGTCCGGCGCCAGTACGAGGAGGGTCGCGGCGTCCCCTGCCTGATGGCGGTCCACCAGGACGCGACCGGGAAGGCGCGCGACCTCGTCCTGGCCTACGCCTCCGGCATCGGCGGCGGCCGCGCCGGGATCATCGAGACAACCTTCAAGGACGAGGCGGAGACCGACCTGTTCGGGGAGCAAGCAGTGCTGTGCGGCGGTACCACCGAGCTGGTCCGCGCGGGCTTCGAGACCCTGGTCGAGGCCGGGTACGACCCGCGCCTCGCCTACTTCGAGTGCCTGCACGAGCTGAAACTGATCGTCGACCTCATGTACGAACAGGGAATTCAGGGCATGCGGGACTCGATCTCCAACACCGCCGAGTACGGCGACATGACCCGCGGGCCCAAGGTCATCACCGACGACACCCGCGAGGCGATGCGGAAGATCCTCTCGGACATCCAGTCCGGCGAGTTCGCCAAGGAGTGGATCGCCGAGAACCAGGCGGGCGGCGAGAACTTCGACCGCATGCGAGGCGAGGCGGCCGACCACCAGGTCGAGAAGGTGGGCGGCAAGCTGCGCTCGATGATGCCCTGGATCTCGACGAAGGGCTGAGCGCCCTCAGGGCTGTAGCGGGGCCGAGCCAATGTCTACCCTTGTCGCCTCCGCGTACTCCGATCCGACCATGACAGCCGACCCCTACATCAAGCAGTACCTGATGACCGCCGGGCCGACTCCGCTGCCCCCGCAGGTGAGCCAGGTGATGGCGGAGCCGATCGCCTACCACCGCGCGCCGGCGTTCGTCGAGGTCCACGCCAGAGCCCTCGCCCGTCTGCGCGAGGTGTTCCAGACTTCCAACGAGGTCCTCTCCTTCGCCTCCTCGGGCTCCGGCGCGATGGAGTCCGCCGTGGCGAATCTGGTCGTACCCGCGGAACCGGTGACGGTCGCGTCCGCCGGGAAGTTCGGCGAACGCTGGCTGGAGCTCGCGCGTTCGTTCGGCGGCGAGGTGGCTCACTTGGACAGCGAATGGGGCGAGGCCATCCAGCCCGACGCGCTCGACCGGACGATCAAGGAGATGGGGCGCCCGCCGCGCGCCGTCTTCGTCACCCAGTCGGAGACTTCGACCGGGGTGGTGCACGACGTCCGTGCTCTCACCGAGGTCGCCCACCGCCACGACGCCGTGATCGTGGTGGACGCGATCTCCGGGCTGGGCGCGGTGGACCTGCCCCAGGACGAGTGGGGGGTCGACGTGGTCATCTCGGGATCGCAGAAGTCCCTGATGTGCCCCCCCGGCCTGGGGTTCGCGTCGGTGGGCGAGCGGGCGATGGCGCTCGCGGCCGAGACCAGCGACGGCGGCCGCTATTACTTCGACTGGTCCCGCACGGCGAAGGGGCAGGCCGAGGATCCGCCGAACAGCCCCTTCACGCCGGCGGTGACGCTCTGGCGTGCACTGGACGTCGCACTCGGCCTCATCCTCGAAGAGGGTCTGGAGAACGTGTTCGACCGGCACGCCGTCCTCGCCCGCGCCGCAAGGGCCGGGATCGAGGCGATGGGGTTGGAGCGCTTCGGGCCCGACGATTACGGAGCGAACGTGGTCACCGCCGCCCGCATGCCCGAGGGCATCGACGGTGCGGCAGTCCCGAAGCTGATGCGGGACCGCTACGGGGTCACAGCCGCCGGCGGCCAGGGACGGCTCAATGGCCGAATCGTCCGCATCGCCCACTGCGGCTACTTCGGCGCGTTCGACATCGTGATTGCGCTCACCGCACTGGAGGCCGCGCTCGCCGACGCCGGCGCCGACGTGGAGCCTGGCGCGGCGGCCGGTGCGGCCCAGCGGGTCTTCTCCCGGGCCGGGCGCGCGCCGGAGCCCGTCGCCTAGCCGCCGGCATGAGCGAGCGCGCCAAGGTCCTGGTCAAGGAGAGGATCGCTGACGCCGGCGTTGACCTACTGCGCGAGAGCTTCGACGTAGAGCTGGGCCTCGACTGGGACGGCGACCGGCTGCGGGGCCGCATCGGCGAGTTCGACGGCATCCTGATCCGGTCTGCGACCCGGTTGGATCGCGGGCTGATCGAGCGGGCCGACCGGCTGCGAGTCATCGGCCGCGCGGGCACCGGCGTCGACAACGTCGACATGGTGGCGGCGACCGAGCGCGGCATCGTCGTCGCGAACGCGCCCGAGGCCAACTCCGTCGCGGCCGCCGAGCACACCCTTGCCGTGATGCTCGCCCTGTGCAGAAACGTGCCGCAGGCCCACGCCTCTCTGGCAGGCGGCGCCTGGGAGCGGTCCCGGTTCAAGGGCGCAGAGCTCTACGGCAAGACGCTGGGAGTGCTCGGATTCGGGCGCATCGGCCAGCTGGTCGCGCAGAGGGCGATGGCTTTCGACATGAACGTCGTCGCCTACGACAAGTTCGTCACCGCCGAGCGCTTCCGCGAGCTGGGGGTCGAGGGGCTCGAGACCCCCGAGCAGCTCTACGAGCGGGCCGATTTCATCAGCCTGCACCTGCCGAAGACACCGGAGACGGTGCGCTTCATCGACTCCGCCGCGATCGCCGCGATGCGCGACGGCGTTCGGATCGTCAACTGCGCCCGGGGAGAGCTGGTGGACCTGGACGCCCTCTGTGACGGACTCCAGAGCGGCAAGCTGGCAGGCGCCGCCCTGGACGTGTTTCCCCACGAGCCGTTCACCGACCACCCGGTCCTCTCGCGGGACGACGTCGTCGTCACACCCCACCTGGGCGCGTCCACCGAGGAGGCGCAGGACCGCGCGGGGATCGTGACGGCCGAGCAGGTCACCGCCGCCCTCAGCGGAGGGGTCGTGACGACCGCCGTGAACATCGCAGCCGTCCGGCCCGAGGTGATGGAGGCGCTCGCGCCGTTCGTGCCCCTGTGCGAGCAGCTCGGCGGCCTGGCCCAGGGTCTGGGTGCCGGCTCCGTGGACAGGGTCGAGGTCGAGTTCCGCGGGCGCCTGGCGGAGTCGGACACCCGCATCCTGGGCATCGCTGTCATGGCCGGCATCCTCAAGGGGCACACCGAGGAGGCGGTCAACCTGGTGAACGCGCCACACCTTGCCGAGCAGCGCGGAATCGAGCTGACCGAGACGCGCGAGGCGGCCTCTGAGGACTTCACCGAGCTCGTGGTGGTGCGGATCCGCTCGGGCGAGGATTCGGTGGAGGTCGCGGGGACCGGGGTCGGCCCGCGCAACATCCCACACCTGACCAGGGTCTGGGGCGACGACTTCTTCCTGCCGTTCGCCGACAACCTGGCGATCTTCCGCTACAAGGACCAGCCGGGGATGATCGGGCGGGTCGGCACGGTCTTCGGCGAGGAGGGAGTCAACATCATCTCGGCGGCGGTCGGCGCAGAGCCCGAGGGCGACACGGCCGTCATGGCGTTGACGACGGACAACCCGGTGAATCGCGAGACGATCGACCGCATTTTGGAGCTGGAAGGCTTCGCAATCGGCCGCGCGGTCTCTCTCTAGGACCCGCCGGCCGGCGACGGCTCGTCGCGGTCGCGGCGGCTAGGGTGGCGGCATGAGGGCGGTAGTCCTGACAGGCCACGGAGGGCCCGAGGTCCTCCAGGTTCAGGAGCGGCCCGCGCCCGAGGTGGGGCGCGGGCAGATCCGAATCGCCGTGTGCGCTGCAGGAGTCAACTTCGCGGACACCCTGGCCCGCGTGGGCCTGTACCCCGACGCTCCCAAGCCGCCGTGCGTGCTGGGCTACGAGGTCGCGGGAGAGGTCGAGTCCGTGGGGGAGGGAGCCGAAGGGTTCTCGCCGGGAGACCGCGTCATGGCCGGGACCCGTTTCGGAGGCCAGGCCGAGATTGTGAGCGTAGACGCCGGCCAGGTGCTGCCCCTGCCGGAGCGCCTCAGCTTCGAGCAGGGAGCTGCGTTTCCGGTGAACTACGGGACCGCGTATGCCGCCCTGGTGATCATGGGGGGGCTGCGTGACGGGGACCGGGTGCTGATCCACGCGGCGGCGGGCGGAGTGGGCATCTCCGCGACCCAGATCGCCCGCGGGATCGGCGCGGAGATCTTCGGGACCGCGTCGGCCTCGAAGCACGATGCGATCCGGGCGCAGGGGGTGGCGCACGCGATCGACTACCGAAGCCAGGACTTCGAGGCAGAGGCCAACCGAATCACCGGGGGCGACGGCCTGGACGTGATCATCGACGCCCTCGGCCCTACGAGCTTCCGCAAGGACTACCGGCTGCTGCGCCAGGGGGGGCGACTGGTCATGTACGGCCTCTCGGAGGCCTCCACCGAGACGGGGCGCAGCATTCCGCGCACGCTGCGCGCACTTGCGCGTATGCCGACGGCGACCATGCCCTGGTGGAAGAGCCTGTCGCTCATGAACGAGAACAAGGGCGTGTTCGGACTCAACATGCTGAGCTGGTGGGACCGCGAGGGAGACATCAACCGGGTCGTCGATCCGCTCGCCGCGGGCCTCTCGGCCGGCGAGTTGGAACCGGTCGTCGCCCAGGCCTTTCCATTTGACAGCGCCGGCGAGGCCCATGCCTTCATCGGGCAACGCCGGAACGTCGGGAAGGTCGTACTGGTCCCCTGAGCGAGCCTCGATGTCGCTGGCGCGCATCGCCGGCCAAACTACTTCCGGCGCGCTGGACGCCTCCGTTCGAGGGCGCTACTCTGCACGGACTTCGATGACCAAGCGGCTCGACAGCCTGGCGCTTCTCCTTCTCCTCCCCCTCCGGGGGGAGTAATCGCTGGGCGGCGCGACAGCCGCAAACGAGTAACAGGTCATCGCAAGTCTTCGGAGAAGGAGGTAGTCCAATGAGTGACGCACGAGAGGCAGCCGTTCCAGAGCAGGACCAAGTGCGGATCTTCGACACCACGCTGCGCGACGGCGAGCAGTCCCCCGGGATCTCGCTGAACACCGCCGAGAAGGTCGAGATCGCCCATCAGCTCGCCCGCCTGGGCGTGGACGTGATCGAGGCCGGCTTCCCGATCACCTCTCCAGGCGACTTCGAAGCGGTTCAAGCGATCTCCCGCCAGGTGGAGGGTCCTGTGATCTGCGGCCTGGCGCGCACGCACAAGGCCGACATCGACGCCGCCTGGAACGCGATCAAGGACTCGCCTCGGCCCCGGATCCACACCTTCATCTCCACTTCGGACATCCACATCGAGCACCAGCTCCAGACCACGCGCGACGACGTCAAGGGCGAGGCGAAGGCGGCCGTAGCGCTGGCGCGGTCCTACACCGAAGACGTCGAGTTCTCGCCGATGGACGCCACCCGCGCAGACGTCGAGTTCACAGCCGAGGTCTGCGCGATCGCCGTCGCCGAGGGGGCGACGACGGTCAACATCCCCGACACCGTCGGCTACACGACGCCCGAGGAGTACACCGCCTACCTGCGCCGGCTCTATGAGCTGGTCCCCGGGCTGGGCGGCGTGACCCTCTCGGTCCACTGCCACGACGACCTAGGCCTTGCCGTGTCGAACTCCTACACCGGGGTGCTGGCCGGCGCTCGCCAGGTCGAGTGTGCGATCAACGGGATCGGGGAGCGTGCGGGCAACTGCTCGCTGGAGGAGATCGTGATGCTGCTTCGGACCCGGCGCGACCGCCACGGCCTTGACACGGCGGTGGACACCCGTGAGCTGGCGAGGACCAGCCGCATGGTCTCCCGGCTGACGGGCTACTCGGTTCCGCCGAACAAGGCGGTGGTCGGCCGCAACGCGTTCGCGCACGAGTCCGGCATTCATCAGGACGGCGTCCTGAAGGAGCGCTCGACCTACGAGATCATGGACGCGACCGAGGTGGGCCTGGACTCGAACGCGATCGTGCTGGGCAAGCACTCGGGCCGGCACGCGCTGAAGGACGCCCTTGAACAGCTCGGCTTCAAGGTCGAGGGCGAGGCATTGCGCACCGCCTTCAAGCGCTTCAAGGAGATCGCGGACAAGAAGAAGCAGGTGACCGCGCTGGACCTGGAGGCCATCGTTTCCGACGAGATGCGCGAGCGGTCGGAGGCGTACAACCTCGCCTGGTTCGAGGTGGAAGCAGGGTCCCGGCGCGAGCCGCTGGCAACCGTGTGCGTGACTCTGCCATCGGGCGAGCAGTCCACGGCAAAGTCCTCTGGCGACGGCCCCGTGGACGCCATCTTCGGCGCGATCCGCCAGGCGGTCGGCTCCGATGCCGAGCTGCGGCGCTACGAGGTCGAGGCCGTCACCGAGGGCACGGACGCGCTCGGCGAGGTGACGGTGGTTCTGCGGGCCAACGGGCGTCTGGCGAGCGGCCAGGGCGTCTCGACCGACATCCTCGAGGCGTCGGCCCGCGGCTATGTCCGCGCGCTCTCCAACGCCCTCGAGGGAACCGCCATCCGCGAGGCCGAGGAGGCGACCGCGGACGCCGCCGTCGAGCGGACGCCAGGTCCGTAACCGGATGGCCAAGCCACCCGACGCGCCGCAGGCCGGAAGCCCGTTCTGGTGGTTCTGGGAGCGGTTCACCGACGTGCACACCGTCTCTACAAGGCGAGCCGGGGACGCATCGGGGCCACCTACCAGGGCGCCCCGATCGCCCTGGTGGAGAGTGTCGGCCGCAAGAGCGGCAACAAGCGAACCCACCCGCTGATCTGCATGGCTGATGGCGACGCCCTCGTGGTCGTGGCCTCCAAGGGAGGTATCGACCGGCACCCAGCCTGGTACCTGAACCTGAAGGCCAACCCCCAGACCGATGCATGGTGGCAGGGCCGCAAGCGCCGGGTGCGCGCGAGAGAGGCGGAAGGAGAGGAGCGCGAACGCCTGTGGAAGCTGATGACCTCCGTGTATCCGGCCTATGAGGCCTACCAGCGCCGCACCGAGCGGCGCATACCCGTAGTCGTCCTGGAGCCGACGGGCTGAGGCGCACGGGCTCGGCGCTCGAATAGGCTCATCGACGTGGGCTCACTCGACGGAAAGGTCGCCGCGATCACCGGTGCGTCATCCGGGATCGGCGAGGCGACCGCCGAGCTGTTCGCCGCCGAGGGCGCCAAGGTCGCTCTGCTCGCCCGCCGCGCCGATCGCCTGGGCGAGCTCTCCAAGAGGATCGAGGACGCCGGGGGCGATGCGCTCCCGATCGAGATCGACATCACCGACCACGGCAAGGTCGAGACGGCGATGGGGCAGATCACGGGCCAGTTCGGCGGCCTTCACCACCTGGTCAACAACGCCGGCGTGATGCTGCTCGGGGCGGTGGAGGGCTGGGACATCAGCGAATGGCGCCGAATGATCGATGTCAACCTGATGGGGCTCCTGTACTGCACGCGCGAGGCATTGCCCATCATCCGCGACTCGGGAGGCGGCCACATCGTGAACGTCTCCTCGGTCGCAGGGCGCACGGCCAACTTCGGATCGGCGGTCTACAACATGACCAAGTGGGGTGTGACGGGCTTCTCCGAGGCCCTGCGCCAGGAAGCCCTGAACTCCAACATCCGGGTGACCTGCGTAGAGCCCGGCTTCGTCGACACCGAGCTGCAGGGCCACAACAAGCACCCCATGGTCACCGAGAACGTCGAGAAGATGCGCGAGGAGATCGGCAAGGTCCTCGAGGCCGAGGACATCGCGCGCGGGATCTTGTACGCGGTCGCGCAATCCGACCACGTGAACGTGAACGAGATCTTGATCCGGCCCACGGGCCAGAAGCGCTAAGTCAGTCGCTGCTCTTGCGGTTCCGCGCGGCGGCGCCGGCTTAATGGATACACGCGTACGTGATAACGTACGCAACCATGGTCGCCGCAAGCACCACCCCTCCGGCCCGTGGCGAGGGAGTCGCCGATGCGGTCGGTCCGCGGCTGCGCGCTCTGCGCGAGGCGATGGACCTCTCGTTGCGAGACCTGGCGGAGCGATCGGGCGTCAGCGCGCCGATGCTCTCGCAGGTCGAGCGCGGTGAGACCAGCCCCACGATCTCGGTCGCTTCGCGGATCGCCGCGGGCCTTGACCTGTCGCTGTCGCAGTTGCTGCGCCTGGACGAAGGACGCCACGTCGTCATCACCCCCGCCGACCAGCGGCGTACCCGTCGTCGCCGGGGGCACGTCGTCGAGGAGCTGTCGCCGCCGCTGCCGGGGCAGCGTGCCGACGTCTCGATTCACACGCTGGCCGCCGGCGCCGCGACCGGGGCCCACGACGATCCGCCCGTGCACGAGCCCGGCAGCCGGGAGACCGCGGTGGTGCTGGAGGGGGGCGTCGAGCTCTTCATCGACGGCGAGCGCAATAAGCTGGGGGAGGGGGACAGCGTCACCTTCGACGCCGACCTGCCCCATCACTTCGAGAACAACGGAAAGGCCGACGCGCGGCTGCTCGCGGTGGTGGCCGCGGGGCTGAGAAGGGGCTAGCTGAGCGAGATGGCCGACGCGAAGAGCCTGTTCGACAAGATCTGGGAGCAGCACGAGGTCGACGACGACCTTCTGTACGTGGACCTGCACCTCGTCCACGAGGTGACCTCGCCGCAGGCTTTCGACGGGCTGCGGCTGTCCGGCCGCAAGGTGCGCCGGCCCGACAAGACCCTGGCCACCGCGGACCACAACGTGCCGACGGACGGCACTCCGGCGGCTCGGCTGATCGCGGACGAGCTCTCGCGAAAGCAGGTCCAGGCCCTGGAGCGCAACTGCGATGAGTTCGGGATCCCGCTCTACTCGCTTGGGTCGGCCCGCCGCGGGATCGTGCACGTGATCGGCCCCGAGCTGGGCGCCACCCAGCCGGGCATGACGATCGTCTGCGGTGACTCCCACACCTCCACCCATGGGGCCTTCGGCGCCCTGGCCTTCGGCATCGGCACGTCCGAGGTCGAGCACGTGCTGGCCACTCAGTGCCTGGTCCAGAAGCGACCGAAGACGATGCGGATCTCCTACTCGGGCCAGCTCGGCTTCGGCGTCACGTCCAAGGACCTGATCCTGGCCACGATCGGCCGGCTGGGTACCGCCGGCATGCAGGGCTACGCGGTCGAGTACTCGGGCCCGGCGATCGAGGGTCTGCCGATGGAGAAGAGGATGACCATCTGCAACATGACCATCGAGGGCGGCGGCCGCGCCGGCATGATCGCCCCCGACGAGACGACCTTCGAGTACGTGCGCGGCAAGCCGGGGACGCCCCAGGACTTCGACGCCGCCGTCGAGCGCTGGCGGCACCTTCCAACGGAGGGCGGCGCGAGCTTCGACCGCGAGATCGAGGTCGATGCCTCAGAGCTCTCGCCGATGGTCACCTGGGGGACGACCCCCGGGATGGTGACCGAGGTCACCGCGCACGTTCCCGACCCGGCCGCCATGGACTCTCCTGCCGACCGCGAGGCGGCCGAGCGCGCGCTGGCCTACATGGACCTGGAGCCAGGCACGCCCATCACCGAGATCCCGCTTGAGCGGATCTTCATAGGCTCCTGCACAAACTCGCGGATAACCGACCTGCGCGAGGCGGCGTCCCTCCTGGACGGGCGCAAGATCGCCCCGAGCCTGCGCGGGATGGTCGTCCCGGGCTCTCAGCAGGTGAAGGCCCAGGCCGAAGAGGAGGGCCTGGACGAGGTCTTCCGCTCCGCTGGGTTCGAGTGGCGGGAATCCGGGTGCTCGGCGTGCCTGGGCATGAACCCCGACATCCTGCAGCCGGGCGAGCGATGTGCCTCGACCTCGAACCGAAACTTTGAGGGCCGCCAGGGCGCGGGCGGCCGCACCCACCTGGTCAGCCCCCGCATGGCGGCCGCCGCGGCGATCGAGGGCCGCTTCGTCGACATCAGGAACTGGAGCTGAGCGTGGACGCCTTCGAGATCGTCGAGGGGCAGGTGGCCGTGCTGGACCGCGCCGACGTCGACACGGACCAGATCATTCCCAAGCAGTTCCTGAAGCGCGTCGAGCGGACGGGCTTCGGCGAGTTCCTCTTCTACGACTGGTTCCGCTCCGGAGAGGTCGAGCTAGAGCCGCACCCGATCCTAGTCGCAGGGCGGAACTTCGGCTCGGGCTCCTCGCGCGAGCACGCCGTGTGGGCTCTCAAGGACTTCGGGTTCGATGTGGTCATCGCGCCGTCGTTCTCGGACATCTTCTATTCCAACTGCACGAAGAACGGGCTGCTGCCGGTGATCCTCAGCGAGGAGGAGTGCCGCCAGGTTGCGGGCTCCGGCGAGGCGAGGGTCGATCTGGACGACCAGACCGTCACCTGCGCCCAGGGGGTCTTCCGCTTCGAGGTCGACGAGCAGATCAAGCACCGCCTGGTGAACGGGCTGGACGACGTCGCGATGACGCTCCAGCGGGCCGGGAAGATCGACGAGTTCGAGCAGGCGGGCCGGGCCGACGCGGGCCCGGTCACGACCGCGCTCTAGTCGGTGGCCCCGAAGACCACAGACTGGGATGGCCCGGCCTACGACCGCGTCTCCACGCCCCAGCAGGAGTGGGCGAAGAAGGTGCTGGAGCGCCTGCCGCTTGAGGGCGACGAGACCGTCCTGGACGCCGGGTGCGGATCCGGACGGGTGACACGGATGCTGCTGGATCGGCTACCCCGCGGGCGGGTCGTCGGGGTGGACGGCTCGCCGTCGATGATCGAGACCGCGCGTGAATCGCTCGGCGACGAGGACCGAGTCAGCTTGATCTTCTCGGACCTGCTCGAGCTAAGTCCCGCTCTGCTCTCGCGCGAGGCGGGGTTGAGCGAGGTCGACGACGTCTTCTCGAACGCCACCTTCCATTGGATCTGCGACCACCAGGCCCTGTTCCGCGCCCTGCGCTCGGTGATGATGCCCGGGGGCCGGCTGGTCGCGCAATGCGGCGGGCGAGGCAACGTGGCGGAGTGGGTGGCGGCGATCAGGAAGGTGGCTGCGCGCGACCCATACGCCCAGCACGTCGGGGAGTTCAGGCCATGGAACTTCTACGGTCCCGAGGAGACCACCGAGCGCCTTGAGAAGGCTGGATTCGAGCAGGTGCATTGCGAGCTGGTCGAGGTCGAGCCGGTGCGGCCGGAGGACCCCCGCGCGTTCGTCCGCGTCGTGGGCCTGTCCGCGCACCGCGACCGGCTGCCCGAGGAGCTGCACGAGCCCTTCACGGACGACGTACTGGGCGCGCTCGAGCAGCCGCTGCAGTTGACCTACGTGCGCCTCAACATGGACGCGGTCGCGGCCGAGGGCGCGTAGAGTCGCCGCGATGAGCGCGGAAGACGCCGAGATCGTCCTGCTGCCCGGCGACGGCATCGGACCGGAGGTAGGCGCCGCGGCCGTCCGGCTACTGGAGGCGCTGGGCGGCACCCATGTCACCGAGCACCCGATCGGCGGAGCTTCGATCGACGCCCACGGGACGGCCCTGACCGACGAGGTCCTCGCGGCCTGCCGGGCAGCCGACGCCGTGCTGCTGTGCGCGGTCGGGGGGCCCAAGTGGGATACCACCGACCCCGACGCCCCACGCCCGGAGCAGGGGCTGCTTGGCCTGCGCAAGGGGATGGGGCTGTTCGCGAACCTCCGCCCGGTGCGGCCGAGCGCTGCACTGCTCGACGCCAGTCCGCTGAAGCGCGACCGAATCGAGGGAACGGATTTGCTGGTGGTGCGCGAGCTGACTGGGGGGATCTACTTCGGCGATTCGGGCCGAGACGGCGAGCGCGCACACGACGACTGCGCCTACACGGTCGAGGAGGTCACCAGGATCGGGCGGGTGGCGTTCAGCGCCGCGGCGTCACGCCCGGGCGGCGACACCGGCGCCGCCAAGGTCACCTCCGTCGACAAGGCGAACGTGCTGGAGACGTCGCGCCTGTGGCGGGAGACCGTGGAGTCGGTGGCCGCCGACGAGTTCGCCGAGATTCCGCTGGAGCACCTTCTGGTGGACAACGCCGCGATGCAGCTGGTCTCACGCCCGGCCGACTTCGACGTGATCCTGACCGAGAACCTGTTCGGGGACATCCTCAGCGACGAGGCGGCGATGCTGACCGGCTCCCTCGGGATGCTGCCCTCAGCGAGCCTCGGGAAGGACGGGCCCGGCCTGTTCGAGCCGGTCCACGGCTCGGCGCCCGACATCGCCGGACAGGGGATGGCGAACCCGCTGGCGACTTTCCTGTCGGTTGCGTTGATGCTGCGCCACGGCCTGGAGCGGCATCAGGGCGCCGCCCGCGTCGAGCAGGCCGTCGATGCTGTGTTGGAACGCGGTCTGCGCACCGCGGACCTGAGCGGGGGCGACGGCACGCGCGAGGTGGGCACCGACGAGATGACCGAGGCCGTGCTGGCCGCCCTATAGGCCCGCGATACTCTTCGCCGATGGAGAAGGTCGAGCTGATCTGGAAGAACGGCGAGTTCGTCGGCTGGGACGAGGCCAACGTTCACGTGCTGACGCACGGGCTGCATTACGGCACCGGCGTCTTCGAGGGCGTCCGCTGCTACGACACTGAGGCCAAGGGCCCCGCGATCTTCCGCCATCACGACCATCTCGAGCGCCTGGCCAAGTCAGCGGAGCTCTACTACCTGCCCCTGGATTACTCGCTGGACGAAATCGGCGAGGCAACCAAGGAGCTGATCAGGCGTAACGGGCTTCGCTCCTGTTACATCCGGCCGCTCGCCTTCCGCGGGTACGGCGAGATGGGCCTCTTCGCACAGAGCGCGCCGGTTGACGTCGTCGTCGCCGTCTGGCCCTGGGGCGCCTACCTGGGCGAGGAGGGCAAGAGGAACGGCATCCGCGCCAAGGTGTCGTCCTGGCGCCGCATCTCACCCGCCGGCCTGATCCCTCACGCCAAGGCATCCGGGCAGTACCTGAACTCCATCCTCGCCAAGACCGAGTCCGCCAACGCCGGCTACGACGAGGCGCTCCTGCTCGACGAGCGCGGCTTCGTCTGCGAGGGCTCGGGCGAGAACGTCTTCGTGATCACCGACGGCCAGATCGTCACTCCGCCGCACGTGGCGTCGATCCTGGACGGCATCAGCCGCAAGTCCGTGATGCAGATCGCGGAGGACCTCGGGTATCCCGTCGCCGAGCGCGACATCGCCCGCGCCGAGCTCTACATGGCCGACGAGATCTTCCTGACCGGCACGGCCGCCGAGCTGGTGCCCATTCGCGAGATCGACGACCACGAGCTGGGGGACCCGGGCGAGATCACCCGCGCGATCCAGGCCAAGTTCGAGGACGCCCTGCACGGCCGCGCCGAGGAGTACCTCGAGTGGCTGGATCCGGTCGGCGAGCCAACCGGAGAGGCACCGCGCGCGCCGCTGCCCGAAGAAGTCGAGGCCGACGAGGTCGGCGAGCCGGCCCCCGGCAGGTAGTCTGAGGACGAGCTCTTGCCATGACTTCTCCTTCCCGCATCTCTTTCCCGCGAATTACGGGGGTCGCCGCCGCCCTGCCCGTCTGAGGCGGGCGCGGCGCGACAGGCGGCTCAGCCGCAAGCGGGCCCGACGCCCTCGGGCGTGACAGGCATCTGTCACCGGGCCTCGACCCCCGAACTGGGAAGGAACAGATGTCACAGGTACTGCTCTACGACACGACTTTGCGAGACGGCATGCAGGGACAGGGCATGTCCCTGTCCGCGCAGGAGAAGATCCGGGTTGTCCGCAAGCTCGACGAGTTGGGCGTCCACCTCATCGAGGCGGGCTTCCCGGGGTCGAACCCCAAGGAGCTGGAGCTCTTCGAGATGCTGACCTCGGTCGAGCTCGAGCAGGCGGTCGTCTGCGCGTTCGGCATGACCAGGCGCCGCGACGTGACCGCAGAGGAGGACGAGGCGCTGCGGATCCTGGCCGATGGCTTCGCCCCCGTCACCACTCTGGTCGGCAAGACTTGGAAGCTCCATCTGGACAAGGTCACGAGGGTCAGTCCCGACGAGAACCTGGCGATGATCCGGGACTCGGTCGCGTTCCTGAGCGAGCGGGGCAAGCGGGTCATCTACGACGCCGAGCACTTCTTCGACGGTTGGCGCGACGACCCGGGGTACGCGCTCGAGTGCGCTCGGGTCGCCGCACAGGCCGGCGCCGAGAACGTCACGCTGTGCGACACGAACGGCTCGAGCCTGCCTTCGGAGGTGGCCCAGGCGACCGGTGCGGTGGCCGGCGAGGTCCCGAGCGTCGGGATCCATTGCCACAACGACCTGGAGTGCGGGGTCGCCAACTCGCTCGCGGCTGTGCAGCAGGGCGCCTCGCTGGTCCAGGGAACGATCAACGGGATCGGGGAACGGACGGGCAACGCCAACCTGACCTCGATCCTGCCCGCGCTGCAGCTGAAGCTCGGCCACGAGGTGGTGCAGCCCGACCGGCTCGCCCGGCTGACCGGCATCGCTCACTTTGTGGACGAGCTGCTCAACGTGACGCCGCGGCCCGAGCAGCCCTACGTGGGCCGCAACGCGTTCGCCCACAAGGGCGGGATGCACGTGGCCGGCGTCCAGGCCGATGCCAGGACCTTCGAGCACACCGACCCTGAGCTGGTCGGCAACGAGCGGCAGGTGGTCGTCTCGGAGCTCTCCGGCCGAGGCACCATCCGGGACCGGGCGGATCGGGCGGGCGTGAACCTCGATGCGGACCAGGAGGCCGGGGCCCTGCGAGCCCTGAAGGAGCGGGAGCATCGCGGCTACCACTACGAGGCCGCCGACGCCTCCTTCGAGCTGCTGCTGCGGCGCGAGACCGGCGACTACGAGTCCCTGTTCAGACTCGAGAGCTTCCGGGTGATCACCGAGAAGCGGGAGGACGGCAAGGTGCAGACCGAGGCGACGATCAAGGTCTGGGTCGAAGGCGACCGCTACGTCCGCACGGCCGAGGGCAACGGGCCGGTGAACGCCCTGGACACCGCCCTTCGGGGCGCGATCATCGACCGTCACCCGCACCTGGCCGACATCGAGCTGACCAACTACAAGGTCCGCATCCTCGACGAGCACCACGGTACCGGCGCCGTCACACGGGTCCTGCTGGACTCGTCCGACGGCGAGCGCGAGTGGGGCTCGATCGGGGTCTCCGAGAACATCATCGAGGCCTCGTGGGAGGCCCTCGTGGACTCGCTCGAATACGCGTTCCAGCCACACAGCGAGAGGGCAGGTGGAAGAGCAGATACCGCTCGCACGACCTGACTTGGGCGAGCGGGAGGAGGAGCTGGTGCTGGAGGTCCTGCGCTCCGGCTCTCTCTCGCTCGGGCCCAAGCTGGGCGAGTTCGAGCTGGCCTTCGCGAGCTGGCTCGGAAGCGACGATGCGGTGGCGGTCTCCAGCGGCACCGCTGGGCTGCACCTCGGGGTCCGCGCACTCGGGTGGGGCGAGGGCGACGAGGTCCTGACGACCCCGTTCAGCTTCGTGGCCTCCTCCAACTGCCTGCTGTACGAAGGCGCGGCGCCGGTGTTCTGCGACATCGACCCGGTCACGCTCAACATCGACCCCGCCGCCGCCGAGGCGGCAGCCGGCGAACGCACGGCCGGCATCCTTCCCGTCCACATCTTCGGTTACTCGGCCGACCTGATCGCGCTGGAGCGTCTGGCGGACAGGAGGGAGATTCCGATCCTGGAGGACGCCTGCCAGGCCTTGGGGGCGGTGGACTCGGAGGGACGGGCGATCGGCACGGCCGGGCACGTCACAAGCTTCGCCTTTTACGCGAACAAGCAGATGACCACGGGGGAGGGGGGAGTGCTGATCCCCGCCGGCGAGCAGATGGCCGAGCGCCTGCGGAGCGAGCGGAACCAGGGCCGGTCTCCCGACATGGCGGAGGTGGACCACGAACGGATCGGGTTCAACTACCGGATGACCGACATTCAGGCCGCGATCGGCCTGGGCCAGGTCGAGCGGCTCGACGAGCTGCTCGCGGCGCGAGCCGAGATCGCAACCACCTACACCGGGGTGCTGTCGGCCGCGGGAGCCGCCCCCGCCGGCGACGGCGACCCGGAGGGGCTCGTGCTGCCCTGCGCCGACCGCGGCGACGAGCAGCGCAGCTGGTTCGTCTACCCCGTGCAGCTGCCGGTCGACGCCGAGCGCGTCGCCGTCATCGCCGCCCTCGCCGCGGAGGGGATCCAATCCAAGGGCTACCTGCCCTGCATCCACACGATGTCGCCCTACCGGGAGCGGTTCGGCTTCAAGGGCGGCGAGTTTCCGGTGGCTGAGGCGGTGGCAGCACGCTCGCTTGCGCTGCCGTTCTTCGGGTCCATGACCGAGTCGGACGTCGAGAGGGTCTGCGCGGCCCTGGCCCGGGCCCTCGGCCTTGCCCCGGAGGGCAAGTAGCCGCCCGAGCCGAGCCCGGCGGCGCGGCGTCGCTACGCTCGCATCGATGGCCTCCCGTTTCGCCGAAGATCAGGATCCGCTGTTCCGGCGGATCAACGCCTCGATCTCGTTCGACCGGCGCCTGGCCCCGTTCGACATCGAGCAATCCCGTGCGCACGTACGTGCCCTGAAGCAGCTCGGCGTCCTCGACGAATCCGAGCTGACCGCCCTGTGCGAAGGCCTCGACTCGGTGGCCCAGGAGCTGGCCGAGGACCGCTTCGAGTTCCACGATGACGACGAGGACATCCACATGGCGATCGAGAGGCGACTGACCGAGCTGGCTGGCCCGGTGGGAGGAAAGCTTCACACTGCCCGCTCCCGCAACGACCAGGTGGCGACGGACCTGACCCTGCTCGTCCGGGCGCACTCCGCCCGCGCCATCGCTCTGCTCGAGGAGCTCATGGGAACCCTGGTCGAGCTCGCCGAGGCCCACCGCGATTGGCCGATCCCCGCGTACACGCACCTGCAGCGCGCGCAACCGGTGTACCTGGGCCACCACCTGCTCGCCTACTTCTGGATGTTCCGCCGCGACGCCGTGCGCTTCTTCGCCGCAGCCGAGGCGACCCAGGAGATGCCTGCGGGATCCGGAGCGCTTGCCGGCCTGAACTGGGACCTGGACCGCGAGGGGCTCGCGTCCGACCTGGGTTTCTCGCGCCCCTCGGCCAACTCCCTGGACGCGGTATCCAACCGCGACTTCGCGCTGGACTACCTCTACGCCGCCGCGGCGTGCGCCATGCACCTCTCCCGCCTGGGCGGAGAGATCGTCCTATGGTCGAGCCAGGA
>JAJTCK010000034.1 GCA_021323175.1 Solirubrobacterales bacterium
CTGATCGAGCGCGAGCAGCGGGTGCCCCGGCCCCCGGCCGAGGTGTTCCCGTTCTTCGCCGACGCTTTGAACCTGGAGCGGCTCACCCCGGAGTGGCTGCACTTCAAGGTGCTCTCGCAGAGCCCTGGGCGAATCGACGCCGGGACGCTGATCCGCTACCGGCTGCGGCTGCATGGCGTGCCTGTGCGCTGGCTGACGAGGATCGAGCAGTGGCACCCAGACCGTCGCTTCGCCGACGTGCAGCTGAAGGGTCCGTACCGCTTCTGGCACCACGTCCACGAGTTCGAGCCTGACGGAGACGGGACGCTGATGCGGGACAGGGTGCGCCTCGCGATGCGGGCCGGGCGCGCCGGCGAGTGGGCTCTCCGGGCGTTCGTCCGCGCCGACCTGGAGCGGATCTTCGATTACCGGCGGGACCGGATCGCCGAGCTGTTCATCTCCGGCCGCCAGGCCGGACCGCGACACCCTTGATCATCGGGCGGACGATTCGCGGGGCCTTGGGGAACAGTTCGCGATCGAGCTGTTCGATCCACATGCCGGCGTCGGCCAGGGTCTGGTCCGTGGGCCGATTGGGATGGCACGCGCCGGCGAACCAGCCCCACGGGCGCTCCAAGCGGTCCTGCCACCAGGCGAGCCGCGGACTATCCGCCCGAACGTGCTCCAGGAACAGGAGCCGGCCGCCCTCAACCAGCACGCGTCTGGCCTCGACGATGGCCCGCTCGGGGTCGGACACCGTGCAGAACACCAGGGTTGAAACGACCGTGTCGAAGCTGCCGTCGTCGAAGGGCAGATCTTCAGCCGGTGCGGAGATGACCTCGGCGCTCGCGGCCGCGGGATGCTCGGCCGTCAGCCGCTCGCGCAGCCTCGCCGCCATGTGAGGGTCGGGCTCTGCGAGCACCAGCTCGGTGACCGCATCGGTGTAGTGGGGGAGGTTGTGACCCGTGCCCGCACCGAGCTCGAGTGTCTTGCCGCGCGCGCCCGCCAGCAGCGACCGGCGCATCTCCGCGAGCCCGGCCTTCTCGGAGCCGGCGATCAGGGAGTCGTAGACGCGCGCGAAGATGGGGTGCTCAGATGGCTCGCTCATTCCAGGGGCATAATCACGCCCGGCGCGGACAAAGGCAGTGACATCCCTCCGGATCGGGGGCGAGGACCGCTTCCACCGCAGCTGCCAGGCACGAGTTTGCACTCGTGCGCGGAAAGTGAAAGAAAGTGGGCTGAGAGCGACCGAGAGGAGTAGCGACATGCCGACCTACGTGATGCTCACCAACCTAACCCCGGAAGGCGTACAGACGCTGAAGAACAACCCCACGAGGGTCCAGGAGGTGAACAAGGAAGTCGAGCAGCTCGGCGTGACGGTCAAGGACCAGTGGGCGACGCTCGGCCCCTATGACTTCGTGACCGTGGTCGAGGCGCCCGACGACCAGACGATGGTGAAGGTGTCGATCGAGCTCGGGTCGCGCGGGACCATGAGCAGCCAGACCCTGGCCGCAATGCCCGCGGCGGACCTGGCGGCGGCACTCTGAGCTGCCGCCTGGCGGGGGCCGTCCTGGCCGGGCGTAGCGGGCGTCCTGCCGGAGGGCGCGCGTGAAGGTGCTCGTCGTGGGCGGGGGCGGTCGCGAGCACGCGATCGTGCGGACGGCGGCGCGGGCGGCCAGCGTTCAGGAGGTGATCTGCGCGCCGGGCAACGCCGGGATCGCCGAGGAGGCGCGCTGCCTCGACCTGGACCCGCACGACGCTGGCGAGATCGTCCACGCGGCCACCGCCGAGTCGGCGGGCCTGGTGATCGTGGGGCCCGAGGCGCCCCTGGTCGAGGGGGCCGTGGACGCCCTGGAGGCCGAGGGGATCCCGGCGTTCGGCCCCGGCGCCGAGGCCGCCAGGCTCGAGGGGTCGAAGCTGCACGCCAAGGAGCTGATGGCGGAGGCGGGCGTCCCGACCGCGTCTCACGTCGTGCTGCGATCGCGCCGTGAGGCCATCGAGCACATCTCGTGCGCCTCGTATCCCGCGGTGCTGAAGGCCGACGGCCTGGCAGCCGGCAAGGGGGTGATCATCTGCGCGACCGAGGCGGATGCACGCGATGCTGCAGCGGTCTTCTTCGAAGAGCGCCGGTTCGGGGACACCGAGGTGGTGCTCGAGGAGTTCCTGGAGGGCGAAGAGCTGTCCCTGCTGGCCCTCTGCGACGGCGAGAACGTCCTGCCGCTGGCGCCGGCCCAGGACTACAAGAGGATCGGGGACGGCGACGAGGGCCCGAACACCGGCGGCATGGGCAGCTACTCACCCGTCCCCGGCTTCGATCCGGACGAGGTCGAGCGCCTGACCGACCAGGTCCACCGGCCCGTCGTGGCAGCCATGGCCGGCCGGGGCACCCCATACCGGGGCGTTCTGTACGCCGGGTTGATGCTCACCCCGGATGGGGTGAGGGTGCTCGAGTTCAACTGCCGCTTCGGCGACCCCGAGACGCAAGCGGTCCTGCCCAGGCTGCGCTCCGACCTGGTCGAGCTGTGCCTCGCGTCGCGGCAGCCCGGGGGACTGGCCGGGACCGAAGCGAGGTTCGAGGACGACTGGGCCGTGACGATCGTGCTCGCCTCGGCCGGCTACCCCGCGTCCTCGTCGAAGGGCGACGAGATCACGGGCCTCGACCGAGCCGCCGCGATCGAGGGGGTCGAGGTGTTCCACGCGGGCACGGCGCGAAGCGGCGACGCGATCGTCACCGCCGGCGGCCGCGTGCTCAACGTGACCGGGATCGGGGCCGACCCGGCAGAGGCGCGGCAACGCGCGTACGATGCCGCCGATCTGATCGACTTCGAGGGCAAGCAGATGAGGTCGGACATCGCGGCGCGCGCGGTCGAGCGCGTCGTCGGCTGACCCGCCTGGCCGCCCGAAGCCACACCCGACGACGAGAGGAACCATGGAGAGGATCGAACCCGCGGACCCGGCCCCGCAGCGCCAGACCGGGGTCCAGACGATGCCCGAGGTCGAGGCCGCCTTCGAGGAGATCGAGGTGGACGCTCCGCTGGTCGGGATCATCATGGGGTCGAAGAACGACAAGTCCAAGATGCAGCCCGCGGGCCAGGCGCTCCACGAGGCCGGCATCGCCTACGAGGTGAGGGTGCTGAGCGCCCACCGCCAGCCGCAGGAGACGGGCGACTACTGCGCCAACGCGCGCATGCGCGGGCTCAAGGTGATCATCGCCGGAGCCGGGATGTCAGCCGCGCTGCCCGGCTTCGCTGCGTCGAAATCAGATCTGCCGGTGATCGGCGTCCCCATCTCGGGCAAGAACCTGGGCGGCATGGACGCGCTGCTGTCCGCGGTGCAGATGCCGCCCGGGGTCCCGGTCGGCTGCGTCGCCATCGACGGCGCCAAGAACGCCGGGTTGCTCGCGGTCCGCATAATCAACGCGTGATTCCGCGTTACACCCGCGAGGAGATCGGCGGCGTCTGGACCCAGCAGCGCCGCATGGAGGCGTGGCTGGAGGTCGAGCTGGCCGCGACGGACGCCTGGGCCGAGGAGGGCGTCGTGCCCAAGGAGGCCGCGCATGCCTGCCGAGAGCGCGCCTCGTTCACCGTCGAAGCCGTGGAGAAGCGCGAGCGCACCACCGGCCACGACGTCGCGGCATTCGTCGACGTGGTCGCGGACTCGATCGGCGAGGAGGGACGCTGGCTTCATTACGGGCTGACCTCGTCAGATGTCCTCGACACGGCGCTGGCGCTCCAGATGCGCGAGGCGGGCGAGATTCTCACGACTGCCGCCCGCGGCTACCGCGACGCCCTGGTCGTCCGCGCGCGCGAGCACGAGCGGACGCTCTGCGTCGGCCGGACGCACGGCGTTCACGCCGAGCCGACCACCTTTGGCCTGCGCTTGGCGGGCTTCGCCTTCGAGTCCGACCGCAACCTGGACAGGGTCGAGAACGCATTCGAGCAGATCTCCGTGGGCAAGCTCTCGGGCGCCGTCGGCTCGTACGCGTCGGTACCGCCTGCGGTCGAAGCGCGGGTCATGGAGCGCCTCGGGCTGGAGCGCGAGGACGTCGCCACGCAGGTGGTGCCCCGCGACCGCCATGCGGTCGTGATGGCCCGGATCGCGATCGCCGGAGGGGGCCTGGAGCGGTTCGCGACCGAGGTTCGCAACCTGCAGCGGACCGAGGTGCGCGAGGTGGAGGAGCCGTTCGAAGCCGGTCAGAAGGGCTCCTCGGCGATGCCCCACAAGAGGAACCCGATCCTCGCCGAGCGGGTGACCGGGCTGGCGCGCGTGTTGCGCGGATACGCGCAGTCTTCGCTCGAGAACATCGCCCTCTGGCACGAGCGCGACATCTCGCATTCCGCCGCGGAGCGAATCGCGTTGCCGGATGCGACGATCGCCTTCGACTACATGCTCGCGCTCTGCACCCGACTGGCCGAGGGCATGACGGTCCGGACCGAGCAGATGCAGCGGAACCTGGAGCTCACCTACGGCGCGCTGTTCAGCCAGCGGGCCCTGACCGCCCTGGTCGAGTCCGGCATGAGCCGCGACGACGCGTACAGGCTCGTCCAGGAGAGCGCCCAGCGCGCCTGGGACGAGGGCGTCGAATTCCGGGAGCTGATCGGGGCCACCGCGCCCGATCTGGACCTCGATGCGGTCTTCGACTACCACGCCTACCTCGAGCATGTGCCCGAGGTGATGGCCCGCCTGGAATCGCTGGAGTAGCCGCGAGCCGCGAACGGGATGTGAGAGGCTGCCGACGTGATCCTCTACACGTGCGGGGTGAAGAAGCGCGGGGCGTCGCTCGGACCGCTTCACCCATGCGCTCGCGCCGCCAAGGCGCTCGATGACGCCGGCTACCGGTACGAGCTGCGGGCGGTGGGCAGTTACCGCTTGATCCCCTGGACCTGGGGCAGCCGCGGCAACGACAGGGAAGAGGTGAAGCGGCTCAGCGGCACCAACGAAGTGCCGGTGCTGGTCCTCGACGATGGGACCGTGATCTCAGACTCGAGCCGGATCGTCAGGTGGGTGCGGGAGCACCCTCGCGCTCAGTAGCAAGCACTCGCTCGACCACGGCCGGCGTCCCGTCCCGCGGCGCGAGCGTGACGTTGCGGCGGATCATCGGCTGGGGCCCCTCGCCGGCGGTGCGCAGGTCCACCCTCTCCAGCACGGAGCTCAGAACGACCCGCATCTCGAACTGCGCGAAGGTCGCACCCAGACAGCGCCGGGTGCCGCCGCCGAACGGAATCCAGCTGTAGGTCTCGGTCGGGCTCTCCAGGAACCGCTCCGGCATGAAGGCGTAGGGATCCGGGAAGGTGGCCGGGTTTGTGTGGGCTAGGTAGATCGCACAGAAGACGTTGGCGCCGACGGGAAGCTCGTGGCCGTCGAGCGTCATCGGCTTCAGAAGCTTGCGGCCCACGAACGGGACCACGGGCCGGAGCCTCAGGGTCTCCTCGATCACGGCGTCGAGGTACTCGCCGCCGTCGCCCTGCCGGACCTCGGCGGTCAGCCGCCGGTAGGCCTCGGGTCGTCCGAAGAGGAGCTCGAATGCCCAGGCGAGGGCGGTCGCCGTCGTCTCGTGTCCCGCCAGCAGCAGGGTCATCAGCTGGTCGCGCAGCTCGGAGTCGCCCATGCCCTCGCCGTGTTCGTCGCGCGCAGCGACCAGAAGGGAGAGGATGTCGTCGCGCTGGTCCAGATCGGGATCCGAGCGGTGCTCCGCGATCTCGGCGGCGAGCACGGCGTCGGCTGCCGCGACCCGGCGACGCAGCTCCCGGAAGCGCGGCAGCTCCCGCACCCCGGGCATCGTCACACCGATCGTGACGGGTGACCGAACCGCCGCCAGGATGTCGAGCAGAGCCCGGCGCAGGTCCTCGCGGCGTCGGCGGCCTACCCCGAAGACGGCGAGCATGATCACCTCGAGGGTGATCTCCTGCATGGAGGAGTGAAGCCGGAATGGTCGCCCGGGGCGCCAGCCGTCCATCTCCCGGAGCGTCGCGTCGCGCATCACCTCGGCATAGGCCCTCATGCGCTCGCCGTGAAACGGCGGGAGCATCAACCGACGGCGTCCCAGGTGGCGGTCTCCCTCCAGGAGCAGGAGGGAATCCGGGCCGAGCAGCGGCGCCAGGACGAGGTTGCGCCCGGGGGCGATCGTGTTGACCCGGTCGGCGGCGAACACGGTCTTGAGCGACTCGGGGTCCGAGACGAAGACCATGGGCCCGACCGGCGTGGCCCGGAGGGTGAACGTGTCGCCGAACTGGCGCCGCGCTCGCTCCAGCAGCGGGACCGGTCGAGCCATCAGGCGCAGGGTCTGAAGTGGCGGCGGGAGCCTGGGGCCGGGGGGCAGCGCCATGGGCCGAATGTACTCCGCAAACAGCGGAAACGCTGCCGCCGCCGCGGCGGCGGGGGCGGCGCGAACACGCCCGTTTTTTTCTAGAGTCGATCTGGATGCCCGCGACTCTCGACGACCTGAAGCTCCACGCCTCCGGCAAGGTCCGCGAAATCTACGAGGACGGCGAGGAGCTGATCATGGTCGCCTCCGACCGGATCTCGGTATATGACGTGATCCTGCCCACCGAGATCCCTGACAAGGGCAGGGTCCTGACCCAAATGTCCCTGTTCTGGTTCGAGCTGACCGCGGACGTCTGCCCCAACCACTTCATCTCCGAGGACGTGCCCGCGGAGGCCGCCGGGCGCGGAATGAGGGTGAGGAAGCTCGAGATGTACCCGGTCGAGTGCGTCGTGCGGGGATACCTGTCCGGTTCGGGCTGGAAGGAGTACCGCGAGACCGGCGAGGTCTGCGGGATCTCGCTGCCCGAGGGGCTGCAGGAGTCCGACAAGCTGCCCGAGCCGATCTTCACCCCGGCGACCAAGGCCGAGCTGGGGGACCATGACGAGAACGTCGACTTCGACCGGGCCGCCGAGATAATCGGCAGCCGTCCGCTGACGGAGGAGCTGCGCCGGGTCTCGATTGATATCTATGAGCGCGGGGCCGAGCACGCGGCTGAGCGCGGGATCATCCTCGCCGACACGAAATTCGAATTCGGCCAGTCCCCAGGAGCCGAGGTCGTGCTCGCGGACGAGGTGCTGACCCCCGACTCCTCGCGGTTCTGGCCCGCCGACACCTACGAGCCCGGAAAGGCCCAGCCCTCGTTCGACAAGCAATACGTGCGTGACTACGCGGACTCGGTTGGGTGGGATCACACCCCGCCGGGCCCGGAGCTTCCCGACGATGTCGTGCAGAACACTCGGGCGAAGTACATCGAGGCCTACGAGCGGATCACGGACCGCAAGCTCGACTAGCCGCCGTCGTTCCCCGAGCGGGCCGCGCCCGACCGGGGAGCCGACCCCTCAAGCCGCGACTCTGCGCGCGCCGCCCCCCTCGCTACGCTGGCGTGGTGAAGGCGAAGGTCCTGATCAGGCCTAAGCAGGGCATCCTCGATCCCCAGGGGAAGGCCGTCGAGCGGGCGCTTCCCGCCCTCGGATTCGACGGGATCTCGAACGTGCGGGTGGGGCGACTGGTCGAGCTGGAGACCGACGATCCGTCGGCGCTCGACTCGCTCTGCGAGAAGCTGCTGGCGAACCCCCTGATCGAGGACTTCGAGGTGGAGCTGGAGGAGGAGGCGCTCTCTTGATCGGGGTGATCCAATTCCCGGGCTCGTGTGACGAGCGGGACGCCCTCCAGGCGTGCGAGCGGGTAGGCCAGGCGCGGATGGTCTGGCACGAGGAGACCGAGCTCGACCGGATCGACGGCGTCGTTGTCCCGGGCGGGTTCAGCTACGGCGACTACCTGCGCGCGGGCGCGATCGCGCGCTTCTCGCCGGCGATGGAGGCCGTGGCGCGCTTCGCCGCGGCGGGCGGGCCGGTCCTCGGCATCTGCAACGGCTTCCAGGTCCTGTGCGAAGCGGGGCTGCTGCCCGGGGCGCTGCTGCCCAATACCGGGCTGCGGTTCGTGTGCCGCCAGGTCGCGATCGTGGCGGAGGGTTCGGACTCCCCTTTCACTGCCGAGCTGGGGCAGGGCGAGCGCCTCTCCGTCCCGGTCAAGCACATGACAGGCCGCTTCTTCGCCGCGGACGACGAACTGGACCGGCTGGAGGATGCCGGACAGATCGCATTCCGCTACGCGCAGGGCGACAACCCGAACGGAAGCGCCCGTGACGTCGCGGGCGTGACGAACGAGGCCGGGAACGTCCTCGGCCTGATGCCGCACCCCGAGCACGCGGTCGACCCCCTGACGGGGTCGGATGACGGCCTGGCCCTGTTCCGCGCGTTCGAGCGCCAGCCCGCCGCGGCGTGAAGTGACGACAAGGGTCCCCACGCCGGACGCGCCCCAACCCGGCACGCCCGGCCGCGGAGCGGAGGACGTGCCGGCCGCCGCCCACCGTGAGCTCGGGCTGACCGACTTCGAGTACGAGCGGATCACGGAGCTGCTCGGCCGCGAGCCGAACGGGGTGGAGCTCGCGATGTTCTCGCTGCTCTGGTCCGAGCACTGCGCCTACAAGCACTCGCGCAAGCTGCTGGGCCGGCTGCCGACGGAGGGGGAGCGGGTGGTGATGGGGCCAGGCGAGAACGCCGGGGCGGTGGACGTCGGCGGCGGCCACGCCGTCGCCTTCAAGGTTGAGTCCCACAACCACCCGAGCGCGGTCGAGCCGTTCCAGGGGGCGGCCACGGGGGTGGGCGGGATCCTGCGTGACGTGTTCGCGATCGGGGCCCGGCCGATCGCGGTGCTGGACTCGCTGCGGTTCGGCGAGCTCTCCTCGGAGAGATCGCGTTACCTGTTCGAGGGGGTGGTCGCTGGGATCGGGCACTACGGAAACTCGATCGGGGTGCCGACCGTAGGCGGCGAGGTCTACTTCGAGGCGCCCTACGAGCACAACTGCCTGGTGAACGCGATGTGCGTTGGGCTGGCGCGATCGGACGAGATGATCCGGTCGGCTGCCGCCGGCACGGGGAACGTGCTCGTCCTGTTCGGGGCCTCGACCGGAAGGGACGGGATCGGCGGCGCCTCGGTGCTGGCCTCGGCGGAGCTGGAGGCGGGCGACGACGCCAAGCGGCCGACCGTCCAGATTGGTGATCCGTTCGAGGAGTCAAAGCTGCTGGAGTGCTCGTTGGAGCTGCTGGCGAGCGGGCTGCTCGTCTCGCTCCAGGACCTGGGTGCCGCCGGCCTGACCTCGTCGGCCGGGGAGATGGCATCCAAGGGCGGCGTCGGGGTGGAGATCGACGTGCGGCGCGTGCCGCTGCGCGAAGCCGACATGGAGCCGTTCGAGATCATGGTCTCGGAGTCACAGGAGCGAATGCTCGCCGTGGTTCGGCCCGAGGACACGGACGCGGTGATCGCGCTCTGCGAGAAGTGGCAGACGGGCGTGGCCGCGATCGGGACGGTGACCGACACCGGTGCGATGCGGATCCTGGACGACCGCGAGGAGGTGGGGAACGTCCCTGTGTCAGCGCTCGTGGACGAGTGCCCCCTCTATGACCTGAAACCCGAGAAGCCGGACGGCTGGATGTACCGAAACGCCGAGACGCTCAGCATGCACGTGGCTCTGCACGCCGGTCGCTCTGCGGACCCCGAGGACCCCTCGGCCGTCCTGACGGCCCTGCTCGGCTCGCCCAACGTCGGGTCCAAGCGCTGGGCCTTCGAGCAATACGACTCGATCGTGGGGTCGAGAACCGTGCGACGACCTGAGGCGGCGGACGCGGCGGTCCTGCTGCTGGGTGAGTCCGAACGGGCGATCGGCGTCTCGATCGACGGCAATGGCCGGCGGGTGGCGTGCGACCCCTACGCGGGGGCGGTCGAGGCGGTGCTCGAGTGCGCGCAGAACCTGGCGTGCGCAGGGGCCGAGCCCCTGGGGCTCACGAACTGCCTGAACTTCGGGAACCCCGAGAAGCCCGCGGTCGCCTGGCAGCTCGACCGGGCGGTGTCCGGCCTGGCCGACGCCTGCGTGGCGTTGAGGGTGCCGGTCGTCGGAGGGAACGTGTCGCTCTACAACGAGACCGAGCACGGCTCCATCTACCCCACCCCTGTCGTGGGGATGATCGGGGAGCTTCCAGATCCCGAGCGGGTGCCCGGCGTCGGGCCGCGGGCCGGCGACCGCCTGGTCCTGGTGGGCCCGTTCGCGCCCTCGCTCGCCGGAAGCGAACTGGCGAAGCTGCGCGGGGAGCTGGCGGAGGGGCTGCCCGAAACGGACGTCGCGTCGGTGGCCGCGGCGATCGCCTTCGCGCGCGAGCAGGTCCGCTCGGGACGGATGTCCGCCGCACACGACGTCAGCGAGGGCGGACTGGCGGCCGCGCTCGCCGAGATGGCGATCGCCGCGGACGCCGGGATCGAGGCCGATCTTGATCCGCTGGTCGAGCTGCGGGGCTGCTCAGGCGAGACCGCCCTCTTCGGCGAGGGACCGGGGGGCATCGTCCTGGCCGTGGATCCGGGCGATGCCGAGGGGCTGATCGGCGACGCTCGCAGGGCGAGGGTGGACGCCCTCGCGCTCGGTTCGGCGTCGGGGGACCGGCTCGAGATCTCGGCGGCCGAGCGCGAGGCGTCTGTGCCGGTGGCGGCCGCCGCGCGCGCGTGGCACTCGCTCGCCGAGCGCATGCACTCCGCATAGGATCGGCCCCTGATGAGCCGGAGTTCGGCCCGGATCGGCGACCCTCCCCGTTGCTACCCTGAGGGCGCAGGTCCGGTCCTGTCCGCAGTCGATCTCGAGAGGTCCAGAAGCCTCTTCCATCCCATGAGGCAGTCGCCCAAGCCATTCACGGAGGGGCGCGATGAACGCGCGTTCCCTGATGAGAGAGACGGGCCGCGAGACGAGTGCGGCGTCTTCGGCGTGTATGCGCCCGGGCGGGACGTCGCCCGGCTGGCCTACTTCGGCCTGTACGCGCTGCAGCACCGCGGGCAGGAGTCCGCCGGGATCGCGACGTGCGAGGGCGGGCACATCACGACGCTGCGGGAGCTGGGGCTGGTGTCTCAGGTCTTCGACGAAGAGAAGCTGCGCGCGCTCCACGGGGATATGGCGATCGGGCACGTGCGCTACTCGACGACTGGAGGGGGCGCGTGGGAGAACGCCCAGCCGGTTTGGCGCGACGACGGCCGGGAGCTGGCGCTGGCGCACAACGGGAACCTGACGAACGCGGTCGAGCTGTACAACGAGCTGACCGAGGCGGGGGTCCGCCTGCGCGGGACCTCCGACTCGGAGATCATGGCCGCGCTGCTGTCCAAACGGGCCGTCGAGGGGAACGACTGGATCGAGGACGCGGTGGCCGAGGTGATGCCGCGCCTGGAGGGGGCCTTCTCAACCGTGGTGATGACAAAGCACGCCGTGGTCGCGTTCCGCGATCCGAACGGGGTGCGGCCGCTTGCGCTCGGGAAGATCAAGGCGGCGGACGGGATCGACGAGTGCTTCGTGGTGGCCTCGGAGAGCTGCGCGTTCGACATCATCGGAGCGCGGCTGATACGTGAGGTCCAGCCCGGGGAGATGGTCTCGCTGACGGAGGGTGGGCTGGAGATGAAGCAGGTGACGAAGGCCGAGCGCCCGTCGCACTGCGTGTTCGAGCACATCTACTTCTCGCGCCCCGACACCAGGCTGGAGAACCGGGTGCTTCAGGAGGTGCGAGGAAAGATGGGAGAGCTTCTGTGGAAGGAGGCGCCGGTCGAGGCCGACCTCGTGATCTCGGTCCCGGATTCGGGGAACCCCGCCGCGAATGGGTTCGCGCGGGCCTCGGGGCTGCCGAAGGACGATGGGCTGATCAAGAACCGCTACGTAGGGCGCACGTTCATTCAGCCCGGGCAGGAGCTGCGCAAGCACGGACTGCGGATGAAGTTCAACCCGCTGCCGGAGATCGTCGCGGGCAAGCGGGTGGTGGTCGTGGACGATTCGATCGTGCGGGGCAACACGACGCGTCAGATCGTGGCGATGCTGAAGGAGGCGGGGGCCAAGGAGGTGCACCTGCGGATCTCGTCTCCTCCGATCCGCCACCCGTGTCACTACGGCATCGACATGTCCACGCGCGAGGAGATGATCGCCCACGAGCGGACAGAGGAGGAGGTCTCGGACGAGCTGGGGGCGGACTCGCTCGCGTACCTCTCGATCGAGGCCGTGTACGAGGCGGTCGGGACCCCGCGCGAGCGGCACTGCGACGCGTGCTTCACGGGGGACTACCCTCTCGGCGACCACGAGTCCGCGAACGGAAAGTTCGCGCTGGAGGAGATCGCGGTAGTGCCGGCCTCGAGCTAGGGATCTCCCATGGCCGACACGTTCCGCATCGCCGTCCTCGCATCGGGGGCCGGGACGAATCTGCAGGCGATCCTGGACCAGGTACACGGGAAGGACGGGATCGAGGTCGTGGGCGTCGCCTCGGAGAAGCCGGAGGCGCAGGCCCTCGAGCGGGCTCGCGCCGCCGGGATCGACTGGGCTGTGTTCCCGGCGGAGGAGCACGGCGGCCGCGCCGACCGGGATCTCGCGATCGCGGACTGGCTGACCGAGCGGGGGGTCGAGCTGGTGGTGCTGGCGGGATACATGCAGCTGCTCGAGCCGGAGTTTCTGCTGAGGTTCCAAGACAGGGTCGTGAACGTGCACCCGGCGCTGCTGCCGGCGTTCCCGGGTCTGGACGCGGTCGGCCAGGCCCTGCAGTACGGGGTGAAGATCACGGGTGTGACGGTCCACTTCGTCGACCAGGGGGTCGACTCGGGGCCGGTGATCATGCAGCGGCCCGTGCCCGTGCCGCCCGGGCGGGACCGCGGGGCGCTCGAGGGAGCGATCCATGCGACCGAGCACGCCCTGCTGCCCGAGGTGATCCGGATGATCGCCGCCGGCCGGGTGAGCATCGACCCTGAGAGGCCGCGGGTCGTGATCATCGACCGGCCACCGCGGACGGCGTGAGCGGCCGCGACTCGGCGTGACCGCCCCCGAATAGACTCGGCGGACCGGTGCCCACCGCTCCCGCCTACGAGGACCTTCCCGAGCCCGCCGGCGACTCCCTGCCCGTCCAGCGGGCTCTGGTCTCGGTCGCTGACAAGACGGCCGCCGTGGAGTTCGCGAAGGGGCTGGCGAAGCTGGGAGTCGAGGTCGTGTCCACCGGTGGCACCGCGAACATCCTCCAGGAGGCGGGGGTCGGCGTGCGGTCGGTGGAGGACCTGACGGGCTTTCCGGAGATCCTGGATGGAAGGGTGAAGACGCTTCATCCCAATCTGCACGCGGCGCTGCTGGCGATCCGCAACAAGCCGGAACACATGGAGACGCTGTCGGAGCGCGGGATCGAGCCGATCGACCTCGTGTGCGTGAACCTGTATCCGTTCGAGCGCACGGTCGCGCGCTACGACGTGCTTGAGGAGGAGGCGATCGAGCAGATCGACGTGGGGGGCCCGACGATGATCCGGGCGGCGGCGAAGAACCACCGGTTCGTGGCGGTGGTGGTGAAGCCGGAGAGCTATGACGCGGTTCTGGGCGAGTTGCAGGAGACGGGCGAGCTGTCGGCCCCGACGCGGCACTGGCTCGCCAACGAGGCGTTCGCGTACACCGCGCGCTATGACGCCGCGATCAGCCGCTGGTTCGGGCGGCGGTACGAGACGCTGCCGCAGCACTGGGTGACCTCGTGGGAGAAGGAGTTGGACTTGAGCTACGGCGAGAACCCGCATCAGCGGGCGGCGCTGTACGTGGAGTCGGGGGTGCGCTCGCACGTGCTCTCGCGCGTGGCGAAGCTGCACGGGAAGCCGCTCTCCTTCAACAACGCGCTGGACCTGGATTCCGCGAGGCGGCTGTGCGGCGACCTGGAGGGTGCGGCGTGCGTGATCGTGAAGCACAACAACCCCTGCGGGGTGGCCGAGGCGGACGGGATCCAGGCTGCGTATGAGGGCGCTTTCGCCTGCGATCCCACGAGCGCGTTCGGTGGTGTCATCGCGCTGAACCGGCCGGTGACACAGACGCTGGCGGAACGGCTGAACGAGCAGTTCGTCGAGGTGCTGATCGCGCCCGGTTATGACGACGGAGCGCTCGATGTGCTGCAGCAGAAGGAGGGGATCCGAATCCTGGAGGACACCGAGCGGCGGGGGTACCAGGTGGAGCCCGACGTCAAGAGAGTGCGCGGTGGGATCCTGGTGCAGGACCCCGACGGGTCCCCCGAGCCGCGCGAGCTGATGGAGGTGGTGACGAAAACGGAGCCGACCGAGGAGCAGTGGGTGGACCTGCTGTTCGCCTGGAGGGTGGTGCGGCATGTGCGCTCGAACGCGATCGTGCTCGCCCGCGACTCGGCGACCCTCGGGATCGGCGCGGGACAGATGAGCAGGGTGGACTCGGTCCGGATCGCGACCGACAAGGCCCGGGACGCGCGCGGCCCGGACGCCGAGAGGCTCTTGGCCGGCTCGGCGATGGCCTCCGACGCGTTCTTCCCCTTCCCCGACGGGGTTCAGGCGGCGGTCGACGCGGGGGTCACCTCGGTCATCCAGCCGGGGGGCTCAAAACGCGACGCCGACGTGATCGGCGCCTGCGACGAGGCGGCCGTGCCGATGGTGTTCACCAAGCGGCGCCACTTCCGGCACTGAGGGATCGCACAGGCCGCTATCCGCCTCGTGGCCGCCATCAATACGGGCGGCCGCAGCGAGCCGGGCTGGGGCGAAGCCGTTCCTCAGGGGACGCGCGCGGAGGGCGGCGGCGCACCGTCCGGGGAGCGCCCGCGGAGGAGGAACCAGATCCCGAGGGCGAGACCGAGGAGGCCGATGAGCATCAGCACCAAGCCGGCGGTGTTGACGTTGATCCAGTCAACCTTCGCGGTGACGGCGTAGCGCAAAATCGCCCCGCACGCGATCAGGAACAGGCTGGTGCCGATGGTCATGTCAAGCGCCTCCGTCCGGGATGACTCTGGAGGCATCTACCCTCGAAGCGTTCCCTCCAATCCGGCCTCCCACCCGGTGTGAGTACCCCCGGTCGGATTCGAACCGACGACGACACGGATTAAAAATCCGGCACTCTGACCGCTGAGTTACGGGGGCGAGTGTGAGGTTAGTCTCCGGCTGGTGCCGTACGGGATCACCAATAGAGTCCGTGACTCGTCCATCAGGGGTTGCGAAGGAGCGCGGTGAGGATCTCGGCGAAGGTCGATTACGCGGTCAGGGCCGCGGTGGAGCTCGCCGCTGCGGAGGATGAGGAGCCGATCAAAGGCGACGTGATCGCCGAGGCGCAGGGAATCCCGCTGAAGTTCCTCGAGAACATCCTGGGGGAGCTGAAGCACGTCGGCATCGTCAAGAGCAGGCGGGGCGCCCAGGGCGGCTACTGGCTCGCGAAGCCGGCGAACGAGGTCTCGCTGGGGGACATCGTCCGCGCCGTGGAGGGCCCGCTCGCGAGCGTTCGCGGGGAGGGTCCCGAGGACCTGGAGTACAAGGGCGGCGCGGCGCCCCTGCAGCGTGTCTGGATCGCCCTGCGCGCGAACCTGCGCGCTGTGATGGACGAAGTGACGCTCGCGGACGTGGTCGCCGACGAGCTGCCGGCTCAGGTCAGGGAGCTGAGCGAGCCGGCAGAAGCCTGGAGCCCACGCTAGCCGTCGTCCTCGGCGAGCGCGAGCCGGTGGCGCCTCGCCGGCTCGCTCAACCCCTGGCCCCTCGCTACGCGACCGTCGCCGGCACCGTCCCGTCGGGCGAGAACGTGCGGGAGGACTTCGGCCTGACGAACACGATCTGACCGTCCTTAAGCTCCAACTCGTCCACCTGCTCGCGCGTGAGCTGGACCGAGAAAGTCTCGCCGTCCTGCAGCGTCAGCTCCACCCGGACCTCAAAGCCCAGGTGCACCACCCGGTCGATCAGCGCCTCGATCGTCTTGCCGTTGGGTTCGTGGCGGATCTCGACGTCGTGCGGCCGGACCCAGGACTCGCCCAGGCGGTGGGCCGGGCCCACGAAGCCCATCACGAACTCCGAGGCGGGGTCCTCGTAGAGGTCGCGGGGTCCACCCGACTGCTCGACCCTTCCGTCGTTCATGACGATGATCTGCTCCGCGACCTCCATCGCCTCCTCCTGGTCGTGGGTGACGAAGATCGTCGTCACGTGCACGTCGTCGTGGAGGTGGCGGAGCCAGGTCCGCAGCTCCTGGCGCACCTTGGCGTCAAGCGCTCCGAACGGCTCGTCGAGCAACAGCACTTTCGGCTCGACCGCGAGGGCGCGAGCAAGGGCCATGCGCTGGCGCTGCCCGCCCGACAGCTGGTTCGGGAAGCGCTTCTCGAAGCCCTGCAGATGAACCAGCTCGATCAGCTGCTTGACTCTCTCGCGGATCTTGCCGGTGCCCTGGCCTCGGATCTTCAGCCCGAACGCGATGTTGTCGAACACGGTCATGTGCTTGAACGCGGCGTAGTGCTGGAACACGAAGCCGACGTTCCTGTCCTGTACGCGACGGTCGGTGGTGTTCTCCCCGGAGATCAGCACCTGCCCCTCGTCGGGCTGCTCGAGCCCGGCGATCACGCGCAGCAGGGTGGATTTGCCCGAGCCGCTGGGCCCCAGCAGCGCCGTGAGGCCTCCGTCCGGAACGTCGATCGAGACGTCGTCGAGCGCGACGAAATCGCCGAAGCGCTTGGTCACGCCGGTCACGTTGATGCCTCCGCTCGCCTTCGCGGCGACCTTGGCGAACTCATCTGCGGACGTGCTCATGGTCAGACCTCCTTGGCTGGTTGGGCAACGACCTGGAGCCCCAGCTCCTCGTCTTCGTCGCCGGATGAGCGGCGGCGCAGCAGGTTCATCGAGAGCAGGATCAGGACGGCGAGGATGGCCAGCACGATCGCTGCCGCATACGCGCCGGCCACGTTGAAGTTGTCGTACTCGTTCTGGACGAGCAGCGGCAGAGTCTCGGTCTCTCCGGAGATGCGGCCGGACACGACCGCGACGGCGCCGAACTCGCCCAGGGCACGAGCGCTCGCCAGCACGACCCCGTAGGTGACACCCCAGCGTATCGAGGGCAGCGTGACGCGCCAGAACGTCTGCCACGCGTTCGCCCCGAGCGTCGACGCCGCTTGCTCCTGGTCGTCCCCGATCTCCTGCAGCACCGGCACGACCTCGCGCACCACGAACGGCAGGGAGACGAAGATCGTGGCGAGCACGAGCCCGGGCGTGCTGAAGATGATCTGAATCCCCATGTCATCGAGCGGGCCGCCGATGAAGCCGTCCACCCCGTAGACCAGGAAGAGCGCGAGCCCGATCACGACCGGCGACACCGCGAACGGCAGGTCGATCAGCGAGTTGATGATCGACTTGCCGGGAAACTTGTCACGGACGATCATCAGGGCGCAGAGGACGCCGAAGATCGTGTTGAGCGGAACCGCGATCCCCACGCAGAGAAGCGTCAGGTAGAAGGCGTGCAGGCCCTCCTCGCTGGTCACTGCCTCCAGGGGCTCCCTGAAGCCATCCTCGAAGGTCTTGACGAAGATCATCACCAGCGGGATGGCAAGCAGCAGGCCCAGGTAGAGCAGGGCGGCGAACCGCATGCCGTAGCGGGCGAAGGGGTTAACCACGCTCATGACGGCTCCTCCAGCGTCCGAACAGGTTCAGCGCGAACAGAATCACGACCGAGAGCACCAGCAGGAAGACGGCGACCGCGGCGGCGGCCGTGGTGTTGTCGCTCTCGATGCGTCCGAAGATGTAGACGGAAGCGACCTGGGTATCGAAGGGAATGTTCCCCGTGATCAGCACCAGGGAGCCGAACTCCCCGATCGCGCGCGCGAACGCCAGGGCGCAGCCGGCGATGATCGCGGGCGTCAGGTTCGGCAGGATGATGCTGCGGAAAATCCGGAAGTTGCTTGCTCCCAGCGAGGCCGCCGCCTCCTCCATCTCCTCGTCCAGCTCATGCAGCACGGGCTGCACGGCGCGGACGACGAAGGGCAGCGTCACGAACAGCAACGCGAGCCCGACGGCCACCTTCGTGTAGGTGACGTTGACGCCGATCGGGCTGTCGTTCCCGTAGAGCGCCAGCAGCGTGAGACCGGCGACGATGGTCGGGAGCGCGAAAGGAAGGTCGATGATCGAGTTGACGATCCTCTTTCCGGGGAACTCGTCCCGGACCAGCACCCAGGCGATCAAAGTGCCCATGAGCGCATTGATGACGACGATGACGAGCGAGGTGATCACGGTCAGCTTGATCGCAGCGACCGCCTCCGGTTCGGAGATCGCTTCCCAAAACGCGCCCGCTCCCTCGTCGAAGGAGCGGAAGACCACGGCGCCCAGTGGGATCAGCACGATGATGCTGAGCCACATCAGGACTGTGCCGCGAACGAGCACCTCCCCGCCGAAGGGGGCCCGAAGGCCCACCCTCGGCGGGGAGGATGTCCGTGACCTTGCCGGTCTCGTCGTTGAAGAACTCCTCGTCCACCTTGGCCCAACCGCCGAAGTCGGCGATCGTGAACAGGCCCGGCACCTCGGGGAACTTGTCGGTGTTCTGCTGGAGCACGGATTCGGTCACCGGTCGGTAGCCGTAGTCGGCGAAGATCTGCTGACCCTCATCCGTGAGGATGAAGTCGAGGAGCGCCTGAGCGGCCTCCGGGTTAGCAGCCTCCGTCGTGACGGCAGCGGGGTTCTCGATCTTGATGGTCGAAGGGGGAAGCACGTAATCGAGCTCGATCCCCTCGTCCTGAGCCTGGATGGCCTCGTTCTCGTAGCCGATCAGCACGTCACCCTTGCCGCTGGCGAACGTCTGCAGCGAATCCCGGGCGGAGTCGTCCAGCACAGAGGTCTTCTCGATCACAGTGGCGACCGCGTCCAGGGCCTCCTGCTCGGACTTCCCGGCCTCGATCTGCGAACCGTAGACGGCCATGATGTTCCACTTCGCGCCACCGGACGTCGCCGGGTTCGGCGTGATGATCTCGACGTCCTCGGTGAGCAGGTCGTCGAAGCTCTCGATGCCCTCCGGGTTTCCGGGACGCACAGCGAGCGACACGGCCGAAGTAGTGATGATTCCCTTGGTCGGCCCCGCGTTCCAATCCTCGGCGACCAAGCCGTTCTCAACCAGGCTCAGCATGTCCGGCTCGAGCGAGAAATCGACTAGGTCGGCCGGCTGACCGGCCTCGACCGCGCGGCGCTGGTCTCCCGAGGCTCCGAACGAGGTCGAGACCTCGACGCCGCTACCCCCGTCGGTGTCCTGGAAAGCAGGGATGACGCCCTCCTCGAAAGCCTGCTGTGGAGTCGAGTACGCGACCAGGTCGATACTGCCGCCGCCCCCATCCCCGCTGCCACCGTCATCGTCGCCGCCGCAGGCCGCGATCCCGAGCGTCGCCGCAACGGCGATCCCCGCGATCCCAAGCCGCGCCAGCTGACGACTGCGGCGCTTCTGCTTCTCGTCGTTCATTAGTCAGTTTCTTTCTTTCCTGATTCGTTTACTTGACAATGCGACGCGGCAGGGTAGCAGGCTTTCCAAGCTTCTGACTTGAAAAGCTTGAAAACCTCCCGCCTTCAAGGGGTTCGCGCGCCGATGCCCGGAAAGGGCCGACGCGACCCCCGCGGCGCCTCAGAACAGCGAGGTTTGAGCGGGCGTCCGCTCCCGATGTTCGGCCTCGCGGCGGCGCTCGGCGCGCTTCGCTGCGAGCTCCTCGCGGCGGCGGAAACGCGGATCCGCCGAGCGCCGATAGGAGGGGACCAGATTTCCGATCCGCTTGCGCTCCTCGCTGGCGGCGTAGGCTCCCCGCTCGTAGATCCGCTCGTAGCGCTCCACCAAGTCCGGGCGCGCAGCCGACATCCAGGACATGAAGACCTCGCGAGCCCCCGGGCGCAGGTGCAGCGCGATTCCGTTCACGAAGGTGGCTCCCGCCTCCCCAGCGAGCCGCACGATCTCCTCGACCTGCTCGGGCGCGTCGTTTATCCCCGGCATCAGCGGCGCGATCAGGACCCCCGAAGGAATCCCGGCCTCGTTGAACGCCGCCACCGCCTCCATCCTCTTCTGCGGTGAAGGAGTGTGGGGCTCGGTCGCCCGCCACGCCCTCTCCTCAATCGTCGGGATCGAGAAGTTGACGCTCACCTCGGCAACCTCAGCCAGCTCCCTGTAGAGCTCCAGGTCGCGCAGCGGCAGCGGCGACTTACTGAGGACGGACGCCGGCGTCTCGGCGTCCCGCAGGGCCTCGATCATCGGGGGCATCAGCTCATAGCGGCCCTCCGCCCACTGGTACGGATCGGTGTTGGTCCCGAACGCCACCAGCTCCCGCTTCCAGCTCGGCTTCGAGAGCTCCGCCCTGAGCAGTTCCGGCACGTTCACCTTGACGACGATCTCGCGCTCGAAATCACGCCCGGGGTTCAGGTCGAGGTAGGTGTGGGTGCCGCGCGCGAAACAGTAGGTGCACGCATGCGAGCAGCCTCGGAACGGATTCACCGTCCAGTTGAACGGGAGGGAGCTACCCGGGACGCGGTTCAGGGCAGACTTGGCGCGCACCTCGTGAAAGCGCGTGCCGATGGCTTCGGGGACGTCGAAGGTGCGCACCCGCTCGGTCTCGAGGCCCGGCAGGTGACGCTCGTCGTCACGTCGGACTTCCTGATTGCTCCAGCGCATGACGAACGTATGTTCGCAGGTGCGTCAACCGTCGCGGGCTCAGACCGGCTCCGGGCGCGATACTGAGACCGTGGCTTCAGACAAGCGTCCCGATGGGCCCGCCCACGACCGCCTCCACCCCGCCGAGCACCGGGCCTACCGCGAGCTGTACGCCTCCTGCCGCCAGCTCGTCGCGAGGTGGGACCGGCTCGTTGCGGCGCTCGAGGGCACCATGGCGGCCGAGACGCTGAAACGCAGCTCGGGGCGGGTCCAGGACCTGCTGGCGGCGCTCGAGCCCCGCACAGCCGAGTACGGCCTGCACGGAGGGATCGCCGCCGAGGGAGTCGGCGCGCGTATCGCCGACCTGCGCGCGATGGTCTCGGACCGCGCCGTGGACACCGGGATGGTGATGCGCCTCGCAGTACTCGACATCGAACACGTCACCACCCTGCTGGCGCACCTCGGCGAGCTGGCGGCGGCGCGCGGAGACGAGCAGCTCGCCGGCTTCTGCCGCGAATGGGCCGCCGCCATGCGGCCGGAGGTCAAGGCGGTCCGCAGGGCCGCCGTCGCGCTGGGCGGTGATCCCGACCGGGCGGCGGCTCCACTCGATGACTCCCCGCTGACGAGGCTCGCCCACCGCACGGGCTGGGTCCTCGGTTCGGTCGGCGAGGCATTCGACCGTGTGGCGGGGTCCATCCCGGTCAGCGACAAGGCGACCCCCGAGGAGCGCTCCGCGCAAGACGCGTTCAGCGAGCCGAAGCCCGCTCCCCGACCGCCCGGTCCCGACCCGCCCGCGTAGGGAGTCCGGTCGCTCGCTCAGAGCTCCGGCCGTCCCTCCATCGGGGTCGACGCCTCCGCGTGCGTGCGACGCGGGATCCGCCCGGCCAGGCGGGCGGCGTGGCCCGCCTCGACCGCGTGTCGCATGGCCACTGCCATCCCCGCCGGGTCCTCGGCCCGCGACACGGCGCTGGCCAGGAGGACCGCATCGCAACCGAGCTCCATCGCGAGCGCCGCGTCCGAGGCGGTTCCCACCCCCGCGTCCAGGATGACGGGGACCCGGACCCGCTCGGTGATGATCCGCAGGTTGTAGGGGTTGCGGATCCCCATGCCGGACCCGATCGGGGAACCCAGCGGCATCACGGCGGCGCAGCCGGAGTCCTCGAGGCGGCGGGCGAGAATGGGATCGTCGTTCGTGTAGGGCAGAACGGTGAAGCCCTCATCTATCAGTGTCTCTGCCGCGTTCACGAGCTCGACGGCGTCCGGCATCAGCGTGCGATCGTCCCCGATCACCTCGAGCTTCACCCAGTCGGTCTCGAACGCCTCGCGCCCCAGGCGAGCCGTACGCACCGCGTCACGCGCGGTGTAGCAACCGGCGGTGTTGGGCAGTGCGAACAGGCCCAGCCGGTCGATCAGCTCCAGCACCGAGCCCTCGGCGCCTGGCTCCACCCGGCGCAGTGCGACCGTGACGATCTCGGTCTGTGACGCGACCAGCGCCTGCTCCATCTGCTCATGCGAGCGGAAGCCGCCGGTTCCCACGATCAGACGCGAGCGCCAGCGGCGACCGCCCAGCTCGAACCCCTCGCCGGGTCGGTCGCCCTCGCCCGCTCCTCCCTGGATCGCCACCACGACCTCGACCCGTTGATCCTCGGACAGCGTGGTCCCAGACCACTCGCCCCGGGGCACTACCTCACCGTCCACCGCGACGGCGACCCCGCGCTCGCCGTGGTCGATGCCGGTGGCCTGGACGGCGTCGGCCACGCTCGCGCCGGCGGGGACGATGGCGTCGGATCCGTTCAGCTCGATCCTCATCCTGAGCCTCCTGGACCCGGCGCGGCGGCGACGGCCGGTGTCCCCGCGAAGCGCCCGGGAGAGAACGGCCGGAGGTCGATTGCGGGAGCCTCGCCGGAGACCAGGGCCGCCACCGCGTCGGCGGTCGCGGGTGCCAGCAGGATGCCGTTGCGGAAATGGCCCGTCGCGAAGACGACCGCGCCGGGCCCCCACCCCAGGATCGGAGCGTTGTCGGGGGTGCCCGGGCGCAGGCCCGCGCGGATCTCGACGAGCTCCATCTCGGCCGTCTCGGGCAGCGTCCGGTAGGACTCGCGCAGCAGCTCGTGCACGCCGCCCGCGGTGACGGTGGTGTCGAAGCCCTTCTCCTCGACGGTCGCGCCGACCAGCAGGCGCCCATCGGGGCGGGGCACCATGTACAAGCGGTCCCCGACCACGATTCGGGAGCACACCCGCTCACCGCCCCGCTCGCGCAGGGTGACTATCTCGCCCTTGACCGGGCGAACCCGGGGCCGCTCGCCGGGGTCCAGCCACTCGGTCTGGCCGGAATGGCAGCCGGTCGCGAGGACCAGGTGCTCCGCCGAGCGCTCGCGTCCGTCCGCGGTGCGGACCGAGCACGGCGGGCCGGTGTCCGCCCGGACCACCTCCACGCCCTCCTCGATGCTGCCGCCGCCCACCCGCACCGCCGCGGCCAGGGAGGCAACGAGCGCCCTCGGGTCGGCCGCACCCTCGTGAGGGACGAACACGCCGCCGGCAAGCCTTGGCGCCAGGCCGGGCTCCAGCTCGCGGCACGCGCTGGCAGTAAGCCACTCGGACTCCAAGTCGTGCTCGCGGTGCAGCTCGTGCTGGCGCCGCAGCTCCTCGGTCTCGTCCCGATCGAGCGCCACGTGAAGCGCCCCGCTCCGCGAATAGCCGGGGTCCATCCCGCTCGCATCGCGGAGCTCCTCGGCAAAGGCGGGCCACAGGGCGTGGGAGGCGAGATTCAGTTCCAGCAGACTCTCCTCGCCCCACGAGGCCTCGCCGACCGGGGCGAGCATGCCCGCTGCGACGTCGCTGGCGCCGGAGCCGACCTTGTCGCGCTCGAGCACGCAGACGCTCAGTCCACGTCTCAGAGCCGTCCAGGCGCATGCGAGGCCGATTGGCCCGCCGCCGACGACCAGGACATCGAATCTCTCTCGCCGCTCTGACACCGCCGCTCCTTCCGGCGACCGAGGCGCTCCAACCATCCCTGCGCCGGCATTACCCGGATCAGGTTCCTACGGTCGGCGGCGCATCAGCCGCCCTCTCAGCCACATTGGGCTCCCGTGCGCGACCAATGGTAATGGGGTCATTAGGCTAGGTCGGGATGATCGACAGGCCACGTGGGCCGATCAGCCTTGAGCCGCCGGAGGGGATCGGCCGCCTGCGCCGCGAACGCCTGGACTGGGCCCGCCTGTACTTCGTATGTGACGCGCTTCCGCACGGCCATGAGCCGGAGCCGATGCTGCGCGCGGCGCTCTCGGGCGGCGTCGGGATGGTAGAGCTGCGCGACCGCGATCAGCCCTCATCGGTGATCGACCGGGTTGCGCGCACGTTCAGGCGGTTGGCTGACACCTACTCGGCCCCCTTCATCGTCAACGACGATCCGTCTCTGGCCGAGGAGCTCAACGCAGACGGCGTCCATCTGGGCCAGGAGGACGTCTCTCCCGCCGAGGCGCGCCAGGTCCTGGGCCCCGAAGCGATCATCGGCTTGTCCACCCACTCGCTCGCGCAGATCGAGGACGCCCACGAGCAACCCGTCGACTACATCAGCGTCGGGCCGATCTGGGAGACGCCGACCAAGCAGGGAAGGTCCGCGACAGGCCTGGATCTGATCTCCGAGGCGGCCCGGTCCTGCCAGCTCCCGTGGTTCGCAATCGGCGGCATAGACACGCAGAACTTGGACGAGGTGATCGCGGCCGGTGCGCGCAGGATCGTCGTCGTCCGGGCGGTACGGGACTCCGATGACCCCCGCGGCGCGGCTTCGGCCCTGTCCGCGTCCCTCGAGGCCGCTGTGGCGGCCGACACGGGGCAGAGCACCGCCGGCTGATGGCAAGTCGCGAGAGGCGGCGCGCCGAGCGCCGCAGGCGGATGGAGCGGATGTCCGAGCGCTCCGAGGAGAAGAACGAGACGGTCCGGCGCGAGCTCCGGCCCCTTTCGGAGGGGGAACGGCCGAGAGCCGTCACCGTCGCGGCGGTCGTCGCGATCGTCCTCGCCGTCGTCCTGACCGTCTCCGCAGTGCTCGCCGCCGCCGGGGTGGAGCTGAACGACGGCGAGACGCCCAGGGCGTTCCCGATCGCGGCCTTCGCTGCGGCGCTGTGGCTGATGGCCTACGGCTTGTGGCGTGCCCGGTACTGGGCCGTCCTGGGCTTCCAGATGCTCCTGGTCCTCGTCCTGCTCGCCAGCGGCCTGGGCCTCGTCCAGGTCGAGACCGTGCTGCAGGCTGCGGGGACGCTCGTCCTACTGGCCGGTTCGGGAATCCTGTTCTACTTCATGATCCGCGCGATGGCCAGGATCCAGATGCCCGAGCGGCCAGGGAGCTGATGGCGCGCCACCAACTGAAGCCCCTCTTCGACCACGTCGTGATCAAGGAGCTGGAGCCGGACCGGATGCGGCGCTCGGGCCTGGTCGTGCCCGCGGGAGCGCAGGAGCAGCCGCCCCAGCACGGGATCGTGCTGGCGGTGGGAAACGGAATCGACTGGTGGGAGTCGGCGGGAGTTCGCATGCCGGTGCGTCCCGGCGACCACGTCGTATTTCCCGCCATCGCTGGCAGCTGGGTCGAGGTGGACGAGGAACGCCTGCTCGTGTGTCGCGTGACCGAGCTGCTGGGAGTGCTCGAGACGGTTGAGGAATCAACCCCCCAGGTAGAGTCGAAGGACGATGGCTAGCTACGACACGATCGTGATCGGCGGGGGCCCCGGCGGCTACGTGGCCGCCATCCGGGCCGCGCAACTCGGCCAGAACACCGCCGTCGTCGAGCGGGACAAGGCCGGCGGGCGCTGCCTTAACTACGCCTGCATCCCCGCCAAGACGATCCTCCACACAGCCGAGGTCTTCTCGGAGGTCTCCCAGGACGGCGGCGAGCTCGGGATCAAGGCGAACGGAGTGTCGATCGACTGGAAGGCTGCCCAGACCCGCCGCGCCAAGGTGTCGAAGACGCTCGAGGACGGCGTGGCGATGCTGTGGAAGAAGAACAAGATCGAGGTCCTAAACGGCGAGGGGTCGCTTGAGGGCGCCGGCAAGGTCAAAGTCGGGTCGGAGACCCACGAGGCGAAGGCGATCATCCTCGCCACCGGCTCCGTCGCCATGCCGATACCGGGAATCGACTTCTCGGACCGCGTCATCGATACGTGGGGGGCGTGGTCTCTCGAGAAGCTGCCCAAGGCCCTGGTGGTCGCCGGTGCGGGCGCCTCTGGGGCCGAGATCGCTTCCGCCTACGCCCGCCTGGGCGTTCAGGTGACCCTGGTCGAGATGCTGGACCAGGTGCTCCCGCTGGAGGACAAGGACATGGCCCGCATCGTGGAGCGGCAGTTCAAGAAGGACGGGATCGACGTGCAGCTGGGCACCAAGGTCGAAGGCGTCAGCGAGTCGAAGAGCGGCGTCACGGTCAAGGTCGGCGACAAGGGCGTCAAGGCGGAGTACCTGGCGATCGCCGGCGGCCGCCGCCCAGACACCGACCCGCTGAACCTCGAGGCCGCCGGAGTGAAGGTCGAGGACAACGGCCGGATCGCGATCGACGACTACCAGCGCACCAGCGCCGATGGGGTCTTAGCGATCGGGGACCTGGTCCGCGGCCCTGCCTTGGCTCACAAGGCCCAGGAGGAGGGCGTGGTCGCGGCCGAGACGGCCGCGGGCTCCGAAACCCATCCCATCGACGTCGACCTGGTTCCCGGCGCGACCTTCTGCCACCCGCAGGTCGCGAGCGTCGGGCTGACCGAGGACGCGGCCAAGGAGTCCGGTCGCCAGATCAACGTCGGCAAGTTCAAGCTCGGCGGCGTCGGCGCATCGGTCGTCTACGACGACCGGGCTGGAATGGTCAAGATCGTCGGGGATCCCGAGTACGGCGAGATCCTCGGCGCCCACATCGTCGGCAACCGCGCCTGCGACATGATCAGCGAGTTCGTGGACGTGATCGCGCTCGAGGGCGGGTACCCCGAGCTGGCCCGGATCGTCCACCCCCACCCGACCATGTCCGAGGCGGTACTGGACGCCGCCCGGGCCGTCGAGGGCTGGGCCATTCACGCCTAGCCAGTGACCTGCGGGAACACCTCTTCCGCCAGCAGCTCCACCTGACGCGGCTCCTCTCCGAGAGCCCAGAAGTACACCCGCTCGCACCCCGCTTCGGCGTACGCCGAGAGAATCTGCGCGCATTCCGCCGCAGGGCCGACGCATACCTGTCCGCGGAGCTGCCCCGCATCCCGGCGCAGGAGGGGCGCGAGCAGTTCATCTCGCATCCGCTCCGCCTCGGCCGCGTCCTCGGTCACCCAGGTCCACATCGTTGCCAGAGCGTTCGGAAATCCCTCGGGCTCGCGTCCAACGGCCCGCAACTCCTCCCCGAGAAGTGCCCTGCCCTCGGCGAATCTTTCCGAGGAGGTGTTGTAGGCGGATGCGATCCAGCCGTCCGCGAGCCTCGCGACCCGGCGCAGCCCCGCCGGGGATCCCCAGCTGCCGACCCAGATCGGAACGCCCCCCTGCCGCACCGGCCGGGGGGCGAGCGATTGAGCTGGCGCAGGATGGAAGCGTCCGGCTTCCGGCCCGTCTCCCGCGAGCAGGGACCTCAGCATCCTGATCACCTCATCCAGGCGGGCCCATCGCTCTTGGAACGGTACCCCGAGGGCGTCGTAGTCCAGCTGGGACGACCCGGGGCCGACCCCCGCGATCAGCCTCCCATCTGAGAGCAGATCGATGGCCGCGAGAGCTTTGGCGAGCGGGACGGGGCCGCGCAGCACCGCAAGCGCGATGGTGGTCGCCAGCTCCATCCTCCCGGACTCGTCGATCACGCTCGCGAGCGCGGTAGGTCCATCGAGCCAGGGGGTGGCGAACAGAAAATGGTCGTTGGACGAGACGGCGGCGAAGCCGGCTCCGTCGGCGGCGCGGACCGCGTCCCGCACCCGGTCGCGACTGATTCCCTCGCCCTGGAACGACATCAAGGGCAGATGCAGTCCGAAGTCCATTCGGCTCGGGCCATACTCTCACGGCTAAGCTCGGCCCGTGACGGCTCCGGCGCCGGTCTTCTACTACGACTTCAACTCGCCCTACTCCTATCTTGCGGCGGAGCGGATCAGCGGCCTGTTCGCCGAGGCGGGCGCCGAGCAGCCCGAGTGGCAGCCGATCTCGTTCGGCCACGTACTGAAGCAGTCGGGACGGCGACCCTGGTCGTTCAACGTGGACAAGGGAGCCGATCTCGCCGAGATCCAGCGGCGCGCGTCGGAGCGCGGGCTGCCCGAGGTCGTCTATCCCGATGGCTGGCCGATCGACAACTACAGCCTCAACCCTGTCCGCGCGGCGATCTACGCGAAGGAGTCGGGTCGCGTCGTGTCGTTCAGCCTGGCCGCGTTCCGGCAGGTCTTCGCGGCGGGCCGCTCGCTGAAGGAGGTCGAGAACGTGCTGATCGCCGCGGCGGCATGCGAGCTGCATCCCAAAGCGGTGCTCAAGGGCATCGAGACCTCGTCCGTCAAAGCGAGGCTCCGGGAGGCCACGGAGGAGGCGATCGAACGCGGCGTCGAGGGGATCCCGACCGTCGCGGTGGGCGACGAGCTGTTCTGGGGCGATGACCGGCTGGAGGAAGCTGTACGCGCGGCCATGTAGCCCGAGACGGCAGTGAGGGTAGGCTGATTTGAATGGCCCAAAGCAAGGCTTCGAGCACGGCGAAGAAGAAATCGGGCGCCTCGCGCTCCGCGGACGGCAAGGCCGGGAACGGCAAGGCGGCCGGCGCGAAGCCGAAGCTGCCATCCAAGAAGGAGGCGCGCGGCCTCCTGCAGCGGATGATGATCATCCGCCGTTTCGAGGAGGAGGCCGGCCGGCAGTACCAGAAGGCCAAGGCCGGAGGCTTCCTTCACCTGGCGATCGGCGAGGAGGCAACGATCGTCGGGACGACCTCGGTGATGAGGGACGACGACTACCTGATCGGGACCTATCGCACCCACGGACACGCGATCGCGCGAGGCACGGACCCCAAGCGGGTGATGAGCGAGCTCTTCGGACGCGAGGGAGGGACCTCGGGGGGACGCGGCGGCTCGATGCACATCTTCGACCTCGAGCGGCGCTTCATGGGCGGCTACGGCATCGTCGGCGGGACCCTGCCGCTGGCCGCGGGCCTGGGCCTGGCCTCGGACTACAAGGGCGAGGACTCGGTCACCGTCTGCATGTTCGGCGACGGCGCCACGAACACGGGGAACTTCGGCGAGACCATGAACCTGGCCGCGCTCTGGAAGCTGCCCGTCGTATTCCTCGTCGAGAACAACCTGTACGGGATGGGGACTTCGCTCGAGCGTCACTCGGCCGTGACCGACCTCTCCGAGAAGGCGTCGTGCCTGGGCGTGCCCGGTGAGAGCGTCGACGGCATGGACGTGCTCGCTGTGCGCGAGTGCGTCTCGGAGCACATCCGCAAGGCCCGCGAGAACCGACAGCCGACGATGGTCGAGGCGTTCACCTACCGCTACCGGGGCCACTCCGCGGCCGACCCCGAGGTCTATCGTGAACGCGAGGAGGTCGAGGAGTGGCAGCGCAAGGACCCGATCGAGAGCTTCGCCAGGCGGCTGGTCGACGAGGGGCCGCTCAGCGAATCCGACGTCGAGGGGATGCGCGAGGAGGCCGAGCGAATCGTGCTCGAGGCGGTGAAGTTCGCCGACGCCTCTCCCGAGCCGGACTTGGCCTCGCTGTATGACCACCTCTACGTCGTCGGCGACCAGGTTCCGGGCTGGTACGCCGTTGACGAGCGCTCCCCTGACCCGCACCCGGGCGAGGAGGAGCGGGAGGCCGGTGAGCGCGCGCAGCAGCTGGCGCAGAAGGGCGCCGCCTACGCCGGCCCGGAGGCAGCCGCCCAGCGGCGCGATGAGGGTGACCGCCCCGATCCAGAGTCGGCGCCCGGCCCGACCGCACCCGGCACCGAGGCCCCTGAGGAGGGCGACGGCGAACCGCACGAGGAGAGCGGCTGATGGCGGTAGTCCGAATGCGAGAGGCCCTGCGCGACGCGATGGCCGAGGAAATGCGCCGCGACGAGAGCGTTTTCCTGATCGGCGAGGACGTCGGCGTCTTCCAGGGCGCCTTCAAGGTCAGCGAGGGCTTGCTGGACGAGTTCGGGGAGAAAAGGGTGCGCGATACCCCGATCTCGGAGAACACCATCGTCGGCACCGGGGTCGGCGCGGCGATGGGTGGCCTGCGGCCGATCGTCGAGATCATGACCGTCAACTTCGCGCTGCTGGCGATGGACATGATCGTCAACCACGCCGCCGCGATCCCGTACATGTTCGGGGGCCAGGTGCGCGTGCCGCTGGTGGTGCGCATGCCCGGCGGAGGCGGCCACCAGCTCGGCCCGACTCATTCCCACAGCCTCGAGGCGATGTTCCTGCAGATCCCGGGCCTGCTGGTGGCGTGCCCCTCTACCCCTGCCGACGGCAAGGGGCTGCTGAAGGCCGCAATCCGCGACGACAACCCGGTGATCTTCATCGAGCACGAGTCGCTCTACGGCTCCCGAGGCGAAGTGCCTGACGACGATGACCACGTCCTGAACTTCGGGGACGCTGCGATCAGGCGCGAGGGCGGGGACGTCACGATCGTCGGGCTGCTGCGTATGGCGGAGACGGCGGACAAGGCGGCCCAGACGCTCTCGCACGAGCACGGCGTGGAGTCGGAGGTGGTCGATCCGAGGACCCTGCGGCCGCTCGACCTCGACACCATCCTGGAGTCGGTCGCCAAGACCAACCACGTGGTCATCGTGGAGGAGGGCTGGCCGCACGGCGGCGTGGGCGCCAACCTCGCAGCGCTGATCCAGGGGCAGGCCTTCGACCACCTGGACGCTCCGGTCCAGCGGGTCACCGGCGCGGACGTGCCCATGCCCTACTCCAAGCGCCTCGAGCAGGCGGCGATGCCGCACTCTGAGCACGTCGTCAGCGCCGCGCTTGCCTCCCTGGAGGGGAGCATCTGATGGCCGAGATCGTCATGCCTCGGCTCTCGGACTCCATGGAGGAGGGCACCGTCATCAAGTGGCTCAAGTCCGTCGGCGACGAGGTTGCGGTCGGGGACGAGCTGGTCGAGATCGAGACCGACAAGGCGAACATGGTCTACGAGGCCGACTCGGCGGGGACGCTTACCGAGATCGTCGCGGAGGAGGGCGCGACCATGCCGATCGGGGAGACCATCGCGCGGGTCGGGGACGCGGGCGACGTCTCCGCGAACGGTGGCGGGACGACCGCGACCGAGGACGCCAAGGACGACAAGGTCGCCGATGTGTCCTCCGAGAACGGGGAGGCGGCGCCGGGGCCCGTCTCCACAAGCTCGGAGTCCCCCTCGGCTCAACCGTCTTCGGCCCCAGAGGCAACGACACCGTCGGCACCGCCGGCCGCAGCGCCGGCCGGCGATGGAGCGGACGGTGGGGGGCGGGTCAAGGCATCTCCGATCGCCAGGCGGATCGCCAGGGACAAGGGAGTCGATCTTCATGCCCTCGCCGGGTCCGGGCCGGGGGGGCGCATCATCAAGGTGGATGTGGAGCGGGCAGCGATCGCCGCTGGGGACGGCGTCGGAGCCGGGCCCGCAGCGGCGGAACCCGCGCCACCCACCCCTGGGGCATCCGAGCGCCCCGAGACCGCCAAGGGGCAGACCGAGGTCGTCGAGCTGTCGAAGCTGCAGCAGACCGTCGCCCGTCGCATGGCGGAGTCGAAGGCCACCGCCCCGCACTTCTACCTCGAGACCGAGATCGACATGTCGGCGGCCTTCCGCGCTCGCAAGCGCCTGAAGGAGATGGCCGACGAAGGAGAGCCGGTGCCCACCTTCAACGACATGGTCGTGAAGGCATGCGCGCTGGCGTTGCGCGACTTCCCCAGGGCAAACGGCGCCTACCGGGACGGCCGGATCGAGCTCTACTCGCGTGTGAACGTCGGGGTGGCCGTAGCGGCGCAGGACGCGCTGGTCGTCCCCACGGTCTTCGACGCCGACCGCAAGGGGCTGCGCCAGATCGCGGCTGAGACCAGGGCGCTGGCCCAGCGTGTGCGCGAGGGCCAGATCACCCCGCCCGAGCTGTCCGGCGGGACCTTCACCGTCTCGAACCTCGGCATGTATGGGGTGTCCAACTTCGGGGCTGTGATCAACACGCCGCAGGCCGGGATCCTCGCGGTGGGGGAGCTGAAGCCGAAGGCGGTCGTCCGCGACGGCGAGATCGTTTCGCGTGAGCTGATGGGCGTGACGCTCGCCTGCGACCACCGCATCCTCTACGGGGCCGATGGGGCGCAATTCCTGGCACGCGTCCGGGCGTTGCTCGAGGAGCCGATCGGCCTCGCTCTCTGACCGGGGGCGGCACCCTGCCGCGGCGCGGGACTTAGGAGAGGACGGACGCGGGCACCCGTTCGAGCGCCTCACGGGCCGCGGCGCGGCCCGCCTCGCGGGCCTGGTCCAACTGGTGGAACTCGAGCAGCCCGACTCCGCCACTGCGCGGAGTGATCGTCCAGTCAGCGTGACGGCGGGCGTTCTCCGAGGTGTTCGTGCTGCCGAGCAGCAGGACACGGGCGAGGGTCTCGCCGAGGCTGGGGACGCGCATCTCGGCATCCGCGGACGCGGCCCCGCCGCCGCCTTCGGCTGAGCTTCCCGGTGGCCGCTCGACGCTCGCCTTCACATCCACCGCAATCACGGGCCCTTCGCCCAGCGAGGACATCTCAGCCACGGGCAGGTTGTCCACCAGCGAGCCGTCCACCAGGATGCGCCGCCCCCTGACCTGCGCGGGGCCGAGGACCGGGATGGCGAAGCTCGTGCCCACCGCGTCCCAGAGCGGTCCCCAGCGGTGTACCACCAGCTCTCCGCTGCGCAGCTCGGCGGAGCCGCTGAAGAAGCTGCGATCGAGCTCCTCGATGCAGGAGGTCCCATAGGTGCGCCGGAGCATCGCGCGCGCCCTCTCGCCGCGGATCAGCGCGCGCCGCGGCAGGGTGTAGTCCCCGATCGGGTTGCGCCGGACCCACTCGTCGAAGCAGTGCGCGTCGATCTCGTCGCCGTCCATGCCCATCGCGTACATCGCGCCGATGAAGGCGCCCATGCTCACCCCGGCGACGCGGTCGATCACGAGGCCCGCCGCGTCCAGCTCCTCGAGCACCCCTATGTGCGAGAAGGCTCGGGCGCCCCCGCCCGAGAGCACGATCCCGAGGGACCGCCCCGCGAGCCGTCGTGCCATTCGGGCGGCGTCCTCGGGCATGGTCGAGCGATGAACGGCGTGGGTCTCCATCGGCTCCAGCGCATCAGCCCACCCGGCGAGAGCGCCCGACCCCCTTTCGACGTCCCAGGCGACCAGGTCACATCCGTGCAGCTCGGCCGGCGGCGCCTTGGAAGCCGAGCCTCCCCGGCCGACGGCCAGAATGCGATCCGCCTGCTGCAGGCAGAAGCGCGTCCATGGATCGGAGCCGGACGGGTCGCCGCCGACGAGCAGAACCTGGTCGTGTCCGCTCTCGGCCCGGTCCAGGGCCGGCGCGAAGGCGGCCAGGGGATCCTCCCCGGTAGTCGTTATCCCCTCCTCCCCGAGGACCGCGACCCGGCCCCAGCGCCGCAGCTCGTCGCCGAGCCGCTCGGCCAGCTCCCTGCCAGGGGCGCCGTCAAGGGGCACCAGCGCGATCGTGACGGCGACCGCGCGTGACTGCGGCAGGACGCCCACGCTGTCGCGCAGCTGAGCGCCGAGCGAGCGCGTGAGGGCAAGCGAGACCTGAGGCTGCTCCGTCAGAAGCCTGTCGAAGTCCTGGCGCGAGATCGCGATGAGGTCGCTGTCCCGCGCGGCCCGCACGGAGGCGGAGCGGGGCTGCGCCGTGAGGAGCGCAAGCTCGCCCAGCGCCGCGCCTCGGCCGAGTACCCGCACGATCTCGCCGTCTGCCGCGGAGCCGTCGGCATCCCCTTTGACGACCTCGAGCCGCCCGGCGCGGATCACGAACATCGAGTCGGCGTCGTCGCCGGTGCGGAAGAGCCAGTCGCCGGCGGCGACGCTGACCGCGCTTGACCGGCTGGCGATCTCCTCGAGAACCTGGACCGGGACGCCCGAGAAGATGGGCGTTCGCCCCAAGAAATCTGCCGCCGACTCGGGCCGCGGTCGGGTCTCCGCAGCCGGGGCCGGTGGCAGGACACGCGGGGCGGGCCGGGGCTGAGGCGCCGTGCCGCGCCGGCCGTCGCCCTCCAGCACCATCCGCGCGGCCTCGCCGAACGAGGGAGAGCGCTCGGTGTCCTCTTCCCGGCCCAGGCGGCCAACCGCAAGGCAGCCGAGACCCGAGAGCAGCAGGCTCACGGCCGAGAATGACCAGGCGTTGTCGAACGCGTCCTGGACCGACGCGGGGTCGAGGGGGTTCGGAGTGCCGAGGATGGCGACCACGGCCGCTACGCCGAGCGCCCCTCCGACCTGGCGCGCGACGGAGTTCAGTCCGGTGGCGGTCGCGAATGCCTCGCCCGGCGCGGAGGCGACGGCGGTGCCGCTCAGGTTCGGGAACAGGACCCCGGCGCCCACGCCCGCGATGATCATCCCCGGCAGCCACTCGCCGACGTAGTCGGGCGTGAGCCCGGCGTTCCGGACGAACCAGAAGATGCCGGCCGACCAGATCAGCCCACCCGCCACGAGGACCCAGCGATGCCCGAACCGCTCGGCGACACGGCTCGAGGGCCCGGCCACAGCCACGGCCACCAGAGGACCCGGTGTGATTGCGAGCCCGGCCTCGAGGACCGAGTACTGCCAGACCTGGGTCAGGAACAGGACGTGGACCAGCGTGTACCCGTAGAAGCCCGCGGCCGCGAGGACCGTCATCGCGTTCGAGACCGAGAAGGTCGTGTTGCGCAGCAGCCCCAGGTCCAGAATGGGAGCGCGGTGCCAGGTACAGCGACGCACCACCAGCGCGCCCGCCGCGAAGGCCGCGGCGAACGACCCGAGAGTGGCAAGGCTGATCCACCCCCACTCATCGCCCTGGACCACTCCCAGCACGAGCGCGCCAATCGCCACCGCGAACAGCCCCGCCCCGGCCAGGTCCGGAAGGCGACGGCGGCCCGGCTCGCGGCTCTCCACCAGGTGGCGCCGGGCCAGGACGTAGGCGGCGATCCCGACCGGCAGGTTGACCAGGAACACGAGCCGCCAACTCTCGGCAGCGACGAGCAGCCCTCCCAGGGAGGGCCCGATCCCGGCCGCAAGCGCGGCGACGGCCGAGAGCAGCGCCACTGCGTGCGCCCGGCGCTCCGCTGGGAACGCCTGCAGCACCAGGCCGAGCGAGGACGGGACCATGAGCGCGGCCCCGAGCGCCTGCACGACGCGGAACCCGGTCAGGGCGGCCGCGGAGGGTGCGACCGCGCACAGCACCGAGGCCAGCGTGAACACGATCAACCCGATCAGGTACACGCGGCGGCGTCCCATCAAATCGGCGAGTTTGCCCGCGGCGACCAGAAACGCCGCGAAGACGATGTTGTACGCGTTCAGCACCCAGGACAGCGACGAGATGTCCGTCTCGGGAAAGGACACGGCGATGTCGGGGAAGGCGATGTTGACGATCGTCGCGTCGACGAATGCCATGAATACGCCAAGCGAGGAGACCGCCAGGACGGTCAGGGGCCTGGGAGCGCGTCGCGTCACTGACCCACCGCCTCCGTCTCGGGCGGCTCGGGGTCACCGATCGCTCCGCCCTCTCTGGCGCCCTGATCTTCCGATCCGAACAGCCATGGCGGGGGGTTCTCGAGCGCTTCCCGCGCCGCGGCCCTGCCGGCTTCCGTGACGAACTCCAGCCGGCTCCAGTCGAGCAGGCCGATCCCCTCGACCGAAGGCTGAATCACCAGATCCGCATGGCGTCTCGCGGCCTCGGCGGTGTCGATGCTGCCCACGGTCACCGTCCTCACGATCGTTTCGCTGAGCCGCGGGACCTCGGCCTGGCTGCCCGTCAGGTAGCGGCGGACGGGGCGGCCGAGCCGCGCGATGCCCGGCCGCACGGGCTTGCGGAAGTCCCCCATCTTGCCGGTCACGTCCACGGCCATGACCGGGCCCTCCCCGCTTCGCGCCATCGGCTCCACGGGCAGGTTGTCGAGCACCCCGCCGTCCACGAGCAGTTTTCCTTCCGGGGTCGAGATCGGAGGAAAGACACCGGGGATCGACAGGCTGGCGTGGATGGCGTCCCGGAGCCGCCCCGTCTTGTGGATCACGGCCTCCCGCGAGATCAGGTCGCAGCTCAGGCAGAAGAAACGGGTCTGAAGCTCCTCGATCCGGGTCTCGCCGAAGTAGCGATCGAGCAGGACACGGGTGCGACTGCCCCTGATCATCGAGAACAGCGGCAGCGTGTAGTCCCCCGTCGGGTTGTCGTCCACAAAGCTGGCCTTGAAGGCCTCGGCGAGGACGTCCGAGCCGTGGCCCGCAGCGAGCCCGCCCGCGACCAGAGAGCCGAGGCTGACACCTGCGATCCGGTCGATCAGCACGCCGGCGGCCAGCAGTTCCTCCACGACTCCCAGGTGTGCGAACGCCCGCGCGCCACCGCCCGAGAGGACGACACCTACCGCGTTGCCCGTCATCCGCCTGGCGGTCCTGTCGAGGCTGGGTTGCAGGTCCGACCCCTCGGGCAGGACCTGCACCTCACGGGGCTCCAGGGCTTGCAGGACCCCTTCGGAGACGGAGGGCCCCAGCACCACGAGCTCGCAGCCCCGCAGCGCATCGGGATGCTCGACCCAAGCCCTGCCGGGTACACCGCTCGTGATCGCGAACACGGCGTCGGATTCGCGCACGCAGAAGTCCGTCCACTCACTCCCCGGCGCGTCCGAGTCCGCAACCAGCACGACGCGGTCGTTCTCCCTCTCCGCCCGCTCCAGCGCTGCGACCATCTCCGCTCCGGTTCCCACCGCCCCCGCCGTCAGGGTCTCGACCTTGCCATGGCGCGCCAGCGCGGCTGCGAACCGCTCTGCCGCCTCGCCCACCGGAGCGGCCTCATCGAGGGGAAGAGCCGCGATGGTGCGGGGGGTACCCGGGGTGAGCGTCGGAGTGCGGCTCGCTGCGAGCTGGGCGCCCATCGCGCGCGTCAGGCCGAGGGCGAACGCCGGAGCCTCGGCGATCAGGCGCTCGAACTGGTCGCGGCCGAGCTCGATCAGGTGGCTGTCACGGCGCGCGCGGATCGAGGCCGTGCGCGCCCCACCCTCGAGCAGGGCGAGCTCGCCGAGAACCTGGCCGCGCCGCAGCAGCCTGATCACGGCCTCGGGGGGCCCCTCGGCGACAACCTCGAGGCGGCCCGACCTGATCACGAAAAGGCTGTTCGCCTCGTCGCCCTCCCGCAGCACCCAGTCGCCGGCACGGAAACGGCGATCCGTGGCCGTCTCCGCGAGGGTCTTCAGCAGCTCCTCGCTGAGGTCAGCCAGCACTGGTACGCGACGCAGGAACGCCGCTCTATCGCTCGACGCCATCTCTCTCCTCGTAGGACGCTTGCCCTACCCGGGAACATATGCGGTGAAGTCACGCCGCGGCAAGCAGGGCGGTCGCCCATAGGCAGATCAGGTGCACGCTCTGGTCGACCATGACCACCAGGCCGGCCGGTGGGGGATCCGGGCAGCCCTTGACCCGCACCATGTACCGGAGCAACAGGCGCATGTCGTCCACCAGCAGGTGCGGCAGGGACACCAGGGCCCCGATCCCCAGGGCGGTCTCCAGCCCACGCTCGTCGGCGACCCAGGCCAGCGCCGGGATGAAGCAGAGCATGTAGACGGCGACGTGGGAGAACAGCGCCCTCCGCGAGCGCGCGTCGCTGCCCAGCCCGCCGGCCTTGTTGTCCGCCTGCCACTCGGTCTGCAGCAGGAAGTCGCCGGCGAGATGGCAGATCCAGAACACCAGTGTGAGCTCCGCCCAGTCCATATCCCCGGGGCCACCCTAGTCGCTGCGAGCCCGTCGCCGATCGCCGGGTCGTTTGAGCCCTCCCCGGCGGCGGGTATGATCCGATCATCACATAGGGAGAAGAGGCGAATCCCTCGACTCCCGTGTCCGTAGGCGCGGGCGCCGGCGAATCCCGGTCCCGCGAAGCGACGGTCGAGCTCGAGGCGATCCCGAGGGCGCGGCCATACGAAAGGCGGACCGTATGAAGCTCGAGACGGCGAGCCACGCTCGCAACGGCTCACGCCAGGCCGAACCGGGCGCCTCAGCCCCGGTCGCGGCGCCGGCTGCGGACCTGACCCGCGCGGACCGAGGACTGCTGCTTCGGTTCATGCTGCTGATGAGGCTCTCCGAGGAGCGCGGGCTGACCCTCTACCGGCAGGGCAAGGTCCCTGGCTCCTTCTACGACGGGCGCGGCCAGGAGGCGATCTCGGTTGGCGCCTCGTTCGCGATGGGGCCGCGCGACCGGCTCTGCATCCTGCACCGCGACCTCGGCGCGCACTTCGTCCGCGGCCTCACCCCGGACCGCTATCTCGCCAACTACATGGGTCGTGCCGGCGGCGTGACCGGCGGCAAGGACGGGAACATGCACTTCGGCGACCCGGGTCTGGGCTGCGTGGGGATGGTCTCGATGCTCCCCGACATGGCCCTGGTCGCGACCGGCCAGGCGCTCGCCTTCAAGCTGCGCGCGCAGCCGCGCGTCGCGATGACGTTCTTCGGCGAGGGTTCGACCGCGAACGGACAATGGCACGAGGCGATGAACTTCGCCGGTATCCACCGCCTGCCGGTGGTCTTCGTGCTGGAGAACAACCGCTTCGCCTACTCCACGCCGACCGAGATGGAGTTCGCCGTCGACCCGGTCGAGCGGGCGGCGGGATACGGGTTCCCGGGCGTCAGCGTGGACGGCAACGACGTCGAGGCTGTCTTCGAGGCGGCGCGCGACGCGTCTGACCGGGCGCGGGAAGGCGGCGGGCCCACCTTGATCGAGTGCCACACGATGCGCATGCACGGTCACGGCGCCCATGACGACATGAGCTACGTGCCGGCGGGCCTGTTCGAGGAATGGGCCGCGCGGGACCCGATCGACCTGTACCGGCGCA
>JAJTCK010000101.1 GCA_021323175.1 Solirubrobacterales bacterium
ATTGGGGGCCGGTGCCGAAACGCTCGTTGCTAGAGTCAGCCGCCCGGTCGCCGCCGACCGCGGCGCCGCAGGGAACGATGGCCAGAAAGTCACTGAAGCCGCAGCTGAATCAGATTCGTGCCTGGGTGCGCCAAGGGCGCACCGATGCGTGGATCGCCCACCAGCTCGAGGTCTCGGCCTCGCAGCTCCGTGACTTCCGCCGCCGCCACGGGCTCGACGCCGAGGGGGAGGAACCGGCCTCGGACATCGACCTTCGCGACGAGATCGAGGCGGAGATCGAGGCGGAGCTCGACGTCGAGGACGAGGACGAGGACGAGGAGACGATCGACGAGGACACGTCCACCGACGATGGGTCGGATGAGCGGGAGGAGGATGGCGAGGGCGGCCTCGAGCGGCCAAGGCGGCGCCGGCGCAGGGGCGGCCGCGGACGCGGCCGCGCTCGCCGCCAGACGCTGGAGGCGACCTTCGACCACGGCGAGGAAGAGGGCTACGGCCTCTGGCTCGATCCCGCCGTCACGGAAAACGCCGTCTACTCCGAGCACTGGGCCAAGGCCAAGGCCCTGAAGGTGACGATCGAGGCCGACCGAATCGTCCTCGAGCGCGCCGAGGACTAGTCCTGGGGGATCAGCCTGCCGCCCGAGTAGTCGCGGGCGCCGCGCAGATACAGGAAGAACGCGCCATCCACGACGGCCTGGGGGTCAAGGTCCGCCGCCTCCTCGGGCATCGCCCAGCGGACGGCATCGAGGGCCCAGTCGGTCCCTTCACCGTAGAGGCTCGCCAGCTCCTCGGCCGTGAAGGTCGGGCCGATGCGGCGCCGGAGCTCGTCGCGCACCGCCTCGACGGCGCGGCTCAGCCGGCGGGCGGCGCGGGGGTCCCGGGAGAGCTCGCGAAGGCGTCTCTCCCCCTCCTCCCACAAGTAGAGCGCGTTGTCGATGGGGTAGGCCACGACATAGGAGTACCAGCCCAGCCGCGGATTCATGCACGCCGCAGCGCGGAGGCTGCAGGCACGGCGTCTGGAGAGCCGGCGGTGTGGGTCAGAGCTCGGAGCGTCCCGGAAGGCCCGCGCACGCTGCCGGATCGAGCGGAGCCATGATGCGCCATACGTTCACGAGCCTGTCCCGGACGACGGGGCGGGCGCCGCCAGAGTCCCTGAGCCACGTCCCCTCGACCGCCGGGACGGCCGACTCGGGGTCGTCCTGATCGTAATCGGGGGTGGTTACGACCCACTCGTAGCCGCCCTCGTTCACCGCGGCAAACCAATCCGCGCACTGGTCGATCTCCCCGAAGGCCCCATGGTCGAGATGCTCCCCGACGAAGCGGACCTCGTTAGAGGAGTCGAGGCCCCAGAGGCCATACTGGAACAGGGCACCGGTCGTCCCGGCCAACCCCACCTTCGCCCCCTCCATCGTCCGGGCGAAGTCATACGCGCTGCCCAGGCCCTGCGCGAGCTCCGTGGACGGCTGTTCATCCGTGGGGTAGTCAGGCGCCGCCGAGGAGTAGCGCAGCTCCAGGTATTCGTCCTGGGCGCTGCGCCCGGCGAGCACGAGCGCGAGCAGGACCACCGCGGAGCCCACAGCGAGCGCCTGCCGTGAGGCCCCGCGGCGCGCGAGCAGGACCAGCCCGGTGGGGAGTCCCACCAGGGAGGCGGCGAGCAGCACCGATCCGGACAGCCGGTCGGTGTCGATGGGCTCCAGCTCGGCGACGTTCAGCAGGGCGATCCCCCCGAAGAGGACCAGCGCCCCTAGCCGCCAGAGGCGCCGGGCCCGCTCCCCGGCGACCGGGACCGGAATCGAGGCGAGCACCAGGGCCAGGGCGAGACCGGGCGCCAGATAGCGGATGTTGAGACGGAAGCCGACCGGCATCCCCTCGGGCCCCGAGGCGCCGAGTGGCGTCAGCAGGTACGCGAGTGCCGCGAACGCCGCGGTCGCCGCCAACACCCGCTCGACCGCGCCCCCCCGCCACAGCCACAGCACCACCGCCAGAGCCGCGGCCGCCAGCAGCAGCGGCCACAGGTCGCCCAGACGCTCCTCCAGGCCGGGCCTGAAGTAGCGGCCCCAGACGTCGGTGTCGCTCAGGTAGTGGACGATCGTGTACGGGTCGCGCCCCGCCAGCTCTTCGGGCTTGCTCAGCGGCCCCAGGTCCACGAACGGGAAGGGGGTTCCCGAGACGAACACATTGCGGACGTACCAGAGGCCGCCGCCGATGGCGAGTCCGGCGATCCACGCGGCGGCCGCCCGGAGCGCACGCGGCGCGCGACCGACGGACGGCCCCAGGGCGGCCAGAACGATCACGCCCACGGTCAGCGCCCCGACGGCGGGGACGACGGTCAGCTTGGTCCCCAGTGCCAGCCCGGCCGCCAGGCCGGCGACGAGCAGAGGGCCGCGGTCGGCCGGCCGCCGCGCGTTCAGCAGGATCGCCACGGCGACGAGGAAGAGGGCGATCACGACCACGTCGTTGTTGGCATTGCCCGGCTGTCGCGAGAACACAAGGTTCGCTGACATCAGCGCGGCAATCGCCGCAAGGGCGGGCGCGCCGGCCCCGTATGGCCGCCCACAGCACCACGCCGCGGTCAGGGCAACCCCGAGCCAAACCAGGTTGAGCAGGGGCGAGAGGAAGTCGTTGCCGAGCAGCATCAGGCCGTCGGCGTGGAGCAGCTCCGAAACCTGCGGGTAGAACCAGTTCAGGTAGAGCGGGTCCGTGAAGAGCAGCTCGGTCACCGAGCCGCTCTGGGCGATGTGGGCGGCGAACGGCATGTGGTACCAGAGCGAGTCCCCGCCGTAGATCCCACGGTCGAGTGCCAGCAGCGCCGGCCCTGCCCACTGGACGGCGACGAGGAGCGCCAGGCCGACCGCGACGGCGATCTCCCAGGCGGCGACTGGCGGGGACTCGCGCAGATCCTCGGCCGGCGGCTCGCTGCGGACGTCCCCGATGACGAGCGGCTCCCACCGGAGCGTTCCAACGCCCGCGATCAGACAGGCCGCGGTGAGCACGACCCCGTCAAGCAAGCCGACGAGCCCGAGCAGCTCGGAGATCGCCACCAGCGAGGCCAGTCCCAACAGCCCGGCGGCGAGCATCGCCGGGGCACCCCTCCAGCCCGGCAGCAGGCGCCGTCGCAGGGCCCGGCCGGCCACCGCCATCGAGACCGCTATCGCCGCGAGGGCGAGCATCCCCAGGGCGTACTCGCCGGTCCCGCTCACTTCTTGCAGTCCGCGGCGTCCAGCGCGCCGTTGATCCGGAAGATCGAGACGCGGCCCCGTCGCAGCTCCTCCTCGGCGCCGCTGGCGCCCTTGAGCCATCCTCGCTCGGGCGATGCCTTCGCCGTGGCCGGGTCGTTCAGGTCGAGCTCCGGCGTGGTCACGACGTAGTCATACCCCGCGCCGTTGACGGCCTCGATCAGGTTCGCGCACTTGCCCGGGTCATTTGAGCCTCCGCCGAGCGCGCGGAAGTCACCGCCCGGTTCCTCACGCCCGATGTACTGAACGCGGTTGGACAGGTCCTCGCCGGAGAGCAGGTACTGGTTGAACGCGCCGCTCGTCCCGACGACACCGATGTCGAGCCCGCCGGTTTCGCGCGCCCACGCCGGCAGCTCAGCGAGCTGGAAGCGGAAGTCGTCGGCCCGCGAGTAACGCGAGTCGAGGTAGTCGTCCTGTCGCTCCCAGCCCACGGCGAGCACGGTCAGCGCCAGGGCCGCTGCGGCTGCGATGGCGGCGACGGTGTTGCGCCGCGCGAGCAGCGAGACGGCAACCGGGCCGCCGACCAGGACCAGGCCGATCAGCAGTGCGGCCGGCACCGAGGCGAACGGCTCGCGCCAAATGTAGGCGGAATCCGAGTAGAACGACGTCAGCGCCAGCGCCAGGACACCCCCGGCCAGAAGCGGCAGCCTGAACCGCTGTGGGGTCAGGCGGGGCTCCAGGGTCAGCAGCGCCAGGCCCAGCGAGAGCGCCGGGACCAGGTAACGGAGGTTGATGCCGAAGGCGAGCGGCCGCCCCTCGGGCCCGGCGGCCGTCAACGGTGTGAACAGGTACGCGAACGCCGACACGAGCGTGACCACCCCGAGCAGGCGCACGACCGCAGTCCGGGGGCGCAGGATCGCCAGTGCCGTGCCCGCGGCGGACAGCCCCAGCAACAGGGGCCACGCCGGCCCGAGCAGGTTCGTGATCGGCCGGTAGAAGTACTGGTTCCAAACGGAGGTATCGGGGTCCGAGAAGAGGTAGTGCGCGACCGTGAAGTTGTCGCGTCCCTCCAGCCCCCTGTCCGGGCCGGGCAGTTCGATCGGCCCCAGGTCTCGCAGCCAGGGCAGGGGGTTGCCGGAATGGATCAGGTTGCGCAGGAACCAGAACCCCGCGGTCGCGGCAATCCCGCCCAGGAAGAGGAGCAGGGCGCGTTTGCGCTGTTCCGCCGGGAGGGTGAGCGGCAAGCCGATCGCCATCGCGGCAACCGCTCCGGCGATCGTCATCTTGGTGCCCAGGGCCAGGCCCATCGCAAGGCCGGCGACCAGGACCGCGCCCGCCGGCAGGCCGCGCAATGGCGGCCGTAGCCACCAGCCGGGCGCATGACCGCCGCGGTCGGTGTCGACGTCCCCGTCGCCGCCCTCGCGCCGGCCCGCCGCGGCGTTCACCAGCACGGCCGCGGCGACCAGGAGCAGGGCGACGGGGGCGATGTCGTTGGCCGGCGTGCCCGCCTCGCGAGGAACCATCGGCCCGATGTCGAGCGCCAGGGCCACCGCGACCATGCTCAGGGGCGCCACGCCGTATGGCCTGCCGATGCACCACGCCGCCAGCAGCGACGCGCCGAGCCAGCCGAAGTTGACCAGGGGCGAGGCCAGATCGCGGTCAAGCAGCGAGATACCGGCTGCGTGCAGGAGCTCGGAATTCTGGGGATAGAACCAGTTCAGGTAGAGCGGGTCGGTGAAATGCAGGCCCCAGACCGACCCCTCCTCGGCGATCCGCGCGGCGAAGGGCCCGTGGTACCAGAGGGTGTCGAACGTCAGCATCCCCCGGGCCCACACGTCCTGCAGGCCCGTGGCCCAGTGGGCGGCCACGAACGCCGCGACGCCGAGCGCGATCGCAGTCTGGGTCCACGGGATCGCAGGCGCGGGCGGCACTGCCGGCCCGCCCGAATGGGTGCCTGCGGCGCCCGCCTCTCCCCCGGTCCTTTCCTCCTCATCTTCACCGCCCGGGGTACCCCGGACGCCGAGCAGCACGCTCCCCCCCACCGCGATCGACGCGAACATCAGCGCCAGTGGGCGAAAGAGCCCGACGGCGCCGAGCACCTGGAGCAGGACCGTCAACAGGGTGAGCGCGACGGTCAACTCCACAAGACGGGCGGGGGTGCCGTTCCATCCCGGCAGGAGCCGGCCTCGCAGGCGGATGGAGGCGAGCGCCAGCGGCGCCG
>JAJTCK010000102.1 GCA_021323175.1 Solirubrobacterales bacterium
TGGTCGCCGGGTTCCTGCGGCAGTTCGAGGCCCTGGTGGAGCTCTCGGGGGCCGCCGAAGCCCACGAGGTCGGCTGCGGCGAGGGAGAGCTCTCAATCCGGATGGCGCGTGGGGGGCTCCGGGTCCGGGGGACCGACGCCTTCCCGGACGTGGTCGCCGAAGCCCGCGCCCGCGCGGCGCGGGCGGGAGTCGAGGTCGCGTTCGAGGCGAAGCCCGTGCAGTTGCTGGACGCGGCGGACTCCGCCGAGCTCGTCGTCTGCTGCGAGGTGCTGGAGCACATGGAGAACTCCGGCGCCGCGCTCGAGGTGCTGGCGTCGATCTCGCACCCCTGGCTGATCGCAAGCGTTCCCCGCGAGCCTCTGTGGCGGGCCCTCAACCTCGCGCGCGGCTCCTATGTGCGGGAGCGCGGCAACACTCCGGGCCACCTGAACCACTGGTCCAAGCGCGGGTTCGCGCGCTTCCTGGAGCGCCGCTTCGAGGTCGAGGTGCTACGCAGCCCCACGCCCTGGACCATGGCCCTGTGCCGGGTCCGCTGATCCGGGGCGGCCCTACAATCGCGCGCCCGTGAACCGGCTCCGAGCAGCGGCCGAGTGGATCCGGGCCAGGTCAGGGGCCACGGCCATCGTCTGCCTGGCCTTCGCCTGGGCCTTCACCATGCACTCGATGGGCTGGGCCCAGTGGGCCCACTACGCGCAGGTCCGCGCCTTCGCGGCCGGCCAGGCCGAGATCGACCCCTGGCACTGGGAGACCAACGACAAGGCGTGGATCGACGGGCACTTCTACTCGGTCAAATCGCCCGGGGTGGCCGCCGTCTCGACGCCGCTCTACCTGGCGATCGAGGAGACGGACGGCCTGGACGTCGCGCTCGACGGCGCCCTGAACGCGCGTGAGACCGAGTGGCCGCGCTGGGCGCCCGAGCCCTACCCCTCGGTCGCCAACTACGGCTTCGACCCCGCCCGGGGCCGCGTGATCGAGGCGCGGCTCGAGGCCGGCAGCCCTGTGGTCTGGGCACTGACCTTGCTGGTGGCCGTGATTCCGGCCGTGCTGCTGCTGTTCGGCGTGCGCTGGGCCGCCAACCGTGTCGAGCGCGGATACGGGACGGCGGCGGCGATCACCCTCGGGATCGCGTCGATGCTGATGGTGTTCGCCTCGGAGTACTTCTCCCACGTGATCGCGGCGGCGCTGGGATTCGCGGCGTTCCTGCTGCTGTGGCGCGAGCGCGACGGCCGGCCGAGCCTGAGGGCGGTCGCCGGGGCGGGGCTGCTGTGCGGATTGGCGGTCAGCTTCGAGTACCAGGTCGGCCTGGTAGGGGTGGTCCTGTTCTTCTATGCGCTCTCCCGCGCCGCGCCGCGGCTGCCGCGGGCGGCGGGGTTCGGGGCCGCGGCGGTGGCCGGGGTGATCCCGGCGCTGGCCTTCAATGCCTGGGCGCTCGGCTCGCCGTTCGAGTTCGCATACGGGTCGGCCGTCGAGCATCCGGGGCTCACCGGTCACGACGAGATCGGCCTGAACAGCGACGGGTTGTTCGGGATCACGCTGCCGCGCTTGGACGCGGTCGTGGACCTGCTGGTCGCCAACCGCGGGCTGCTGGTGCTGACCCCGGTCATCGCCGCCGCCGTCGCGGGAGTGCTCCGGATGCGGCGCGGCGAGCACCGTCTCGAGGCGAACGTGATCCTCTGGATCGCGGGGCTGTACTTCGTCTACAACGCCGGCTACTGGCTGACTTTCGGCGGCGGCACGCCCGGCCCCCGCTTCCTGGTTCCGGCGTTGCCGTTCGTGGCCATCGGCCTCGCGCCGGCCTACAGGCACTTCGGCGCGCTCACCCTCGCGCTGGCGATCCCGTCCGCGCTGATGATGGTGGCCGCTTCGATCAGCTTCCCGCTGCTGGGCGAGAACGGCCCGGGCACCTGGCTCGAATTCATCTGGGACGGGCGCCTGGAACACACCTTCCTCACCGTGCTGGGCGTCTCGAACGCCTGGGTCGCGATCGCCCCGCTTCTTGTCGCGGTCGCCGGGGCTGTGACGTTCGCGTTCCTGGCCACGCCTCGCCGCCCCGCCGGGGACCTGCGCCCTGCCGCGGCGGTAGTGCTCGCCTGGATCCCGGTGGCCATCCTGGGCCCGACGATCGCGGGCGACGAGAAGACGCCGCTCGACGGCGACCCGAACCTGATCTACCTGGTCGCGTTTGCGGCGGTCTGCGCACTCGCGGCCCTGGGAGCGCTGCGCGTCCGCGGCGCGCGCGACACCCGGCCACCGGTGGAGGTCAGCGAACGTCGTAGATCACAAGCGGCCCGCGCCGGCTGACGCTCACCGGCAGGCCTTCGACCGGCCTCAGCTCGGCTCCCTCCTGGGGCCAGTTTTGCGCGAGGTCGGTGTGCAGGACGACGCTGCGGACGCCGTAGGCCCGCAGCCGCTCCACCGTCGCCACGCTCGGGAAGTCGCGCATGTCGGTGATCAGCTCCTCGATCTCGTCGGGCCGGGTGCTGGCCCGGCCGTTCACCAGCAGCGGGAAGCCGTCGGTGGACCAGAGGACGTAGCGGCGGTTCTCCTCGCCGCCCTCGGCCGGCAGGTGAAGCTGAGGAGCCGGGACGTCGGCCACCGACGGCGGCACCTCGTCTACGGCGGGCTGGTCCTGGTCGTCCCAGGGGTCGAAGGGCAGGCCCCGGCCTTCGACCACGATCCCGAACACCAGCAGCCCCGCGACCACGGGCGCCGCCCAACGGCGCGCCCCCGCCGGACCGGGTCTGCGCTCGGCCAGGTGGCGGCGCGCCCCCCGCACCGTCGCCTCCGCGCCGGCGGCCGCGAGCAGCGCCAGAGCGAGGGTCGAGAACGTCGCCAGCCGGCCCGGCGTGCGGATCGCCTCCCACCCAGGCAGCACGTCGTAGATGATCCGGTATGGCCACAGCCATCCCTGTTCCTCTTGGAACCCGAGCTGCAGGATCCACAGGGCCACCACCGAGCCGCCCAGGCTCCAGCGCAGCCAGCGGGCGAAACTGGAGGACCCCAGCCCGACCGCGGCCAGGATCAGGATCAGCAGCCCAGGGAACAGGGCCTTCTCGGCGGGGTTCTTGACCTCGTCGAAGATGTCGATCGTGGCCTCGCCCCAGACCCAGTTCTCGTCCGAGTTGAGGATGAAGACCTCGAGCCCGCCCGAGAACTCCTCGACGTCGGACGGCTCCCGGGTGGCCTCCGGGTAAGCGTCGGCCACGCGGAAGTAGGGCAGCGAGATCAGCCCCACGATCCCGGCGAAGATGGCGACTCCCGCCAGTCCGGCGACGATCAGCCCGCGCGGCGGCGCGGGGCGGCCGCTGCGCCACCAGAGCACCGCGGCGACCCCGGCCAGCAGCGCGAGCAGATATGCGAACGGCAGGCCGATCGCGAATCCCAGCGAGACCTGCCACGCCGCGACCAGCGCCGCCGCGATCAGCAGCCACGGGCGCTCCAACCTGAGCGCCCGCACCCCCAGCGCCAGGGTGAGCGGGATCCCGCCCGAGGAGATCACCTGCATGTGTCCGTCCTGCTCCAGACGGAACGGCGCGTAGGCGTAGGCCACTCCGGCGATGACGGCGCCGAGCGGGCTCAGGCCCAGTTCGCGGGCGAGCCAGTATGCGCCGAAGAAGCAGAGCGCGTAGGCGAACAGGAAGAGCAGGTCGTAGCGCGCGACCGCGGCGTGTGGGCCCTCGCCGATCAGCCCGGCGGGCGCATACCCGATCAGCGCATCCCCGAACGCGAGCGAGTCAGGCTCCGGCCAGAACATGTTCGACTGGAAGAACTCGAACGGCTGCTCGGTCAGCGCGTGCCCGCCCCACGCGATCTGCCAGGACTGCGGCAGTGGGTCGCCGAGGTCCTTGGGGATGGTGTCCCCGAGGTTCAGGATCAGCGGCCAGTGCATGACCACCGACAGCAGCGCCCCGGCGAGCGCGACGAGCAGCAGCTCGCGCACGGTGACCTCGGTTCTCTTCGTCATCTTCCGCGGCGCGGGGGGCTCAGGACCCGTCCGGGCGCTCGGGGTAAAGCTCGTCGATCGTCACCAAGGGCTCGTAGGGAGCTCCGCCCGAAGCCTCCCTGATGGCGTCTGCACCGCCGGCCAACCGATCGACGACCGCGACCACGCCGGCGATCTCTAGCCCCTCCTCCAGGATCCGCTGGACCGCCTGGACCGTGGACCCCCCGGTGGTGACGACGTCCTCGACGACCAGGCAACGCGTCCCTGCGTCCAGGACCGGGCCCTCGATCCAGCGCTGCAGGCCATGCTTCTTGCGCTCCTTGCGGACGAAGAAGGCCACCAGCTCGTCGCCGCCAGGGACCCCGATCGCCGCGCACGCGAGAGGGTCCGCCCCCATGGTCATACCCCCGACCGCGCTCGCGCCCCGCGTCGCGGCCTCGGCCGCGATCAGGTCGCCCGCGGCCCGGAAGGCGGCCGGTCGCAGGAGCGCCCGCTTGGCGTCGACGTAGTACCGGGCCGTTTCGCCCGAGGTCAGGGTCACCTCGCCGATCACCAGGGCGTGCTCGCGGAGCTCCTTAAGGAGGGTCTCCTTCATGTCGGCGCCCGCGGTCACTGGAGCGGCATCGTATGGGCGTTCGGCGTGCACGGGCGCCGGCCCGTACGGGTCAGCCCAACGCCTCGCGGAAACCCTGGCGCCAGCTCGGGTAACGCGGGGCCCAGCCCAGCTCACCCTTGGCCTTGGCGTTCGAGGCGCCACGCAGCCGGGTCGCCAGCGAAGCGGCCTCCTCCCCGGCGACCACCCGGGCGAGCCACAACGGGACCCGAAGCGGAGGCTTGGCACCGATCGTCTCCGCGTAGAACGGCAGCCACTCTTTCATCGGCGCGGGCTCGTCGTCGGTGATGTTGTAGACGCCCGGCTCCCCGCCCTCGACGGCGGCCAGCGTCGCGGCGGCCGCGTCCTCCACGTGGATGAACGAGAAGATCCCTTGCCCCTTCCCGACGATGGGGAAGCGGCGCCTGCGGACCTGCCCGAAGGTGCTGCCGTCCGGGGCGAAGTAGGTGCCGGGACCATAGAAGTAGCCGTAGCGAAGCACCAGGCCGTCCAGCCCGCGGGTGCCCAGGGCGCTCTTCTCGAGCGCCTGCAGCGCCGGCGGCCCCCCACCCATCGGGCTGTCTTGGGGCACCTCCACAAGCGGGTCCTCTTCGGCCTTGACCGGCGGGCCGGTGGGGGCATAGAAGAACGCGACGCTCTGGACGACGAGCCGGCGCGCCCCCACCTCGGCGGCCATCAGGGCCAGCTCCGGCCCGACTTCACGCCGCAGGCGGTTGGTGGGCTCGAGCGCCTCCTTGTCCCGGTAGTTGAGGGCCTCGGGCAGGCTCGTCAGCTCGTTGACCACCGCCTCCGGGCGGGCCGCCGTCACCGCCTCGCGCAGCGCGG
>JAJTCK010000103.1 GCA_021323175.1 Solirubrobacterales bacterium
ACCAAGCCTAGTTTCCCGCAGTTTGCGCCGAGGCGCTTCACGCGGTCTTGACAGCCGCTTCACGCGCGGTAAGGTGCCTCCATTGGACAAAGCGGACGCCGCAAGGCGAAAGCGGAGTTCATAACGAAGGGCCCGGGAGACCGGGCCCTCTCGTTTTCTGGGGGCCGTTTCCGCAGGGCTGCCAGCCCCCTACTGACCGGCTGGTTGGCTGCCCTTCGTCGCCGGCGCTCCGTCCTACTGACCCGGCTTCTGCCCGCCCGGCTGACCGGCCTTCGGCTTCGTCGGGGCCCTTGCCCTCGCCCGGGCGGCCCTGCGCGCCGCGCGCTGCTTGGCCGCCTTCGCGGCACGCGCCCTGCGCTCGGCGCGGGCGGCGGCCCGTGAACGGGCGATGAAGCCCTCGATCAGGATGGCTGTGCGCTCGGGATTCTCCACATTCGGTGAGTGGCCGACGCCTTCGATCACCTCCGTCTGGGCGCCTGGCACGTCGGTGAAGGGGGCGATCGCCTCCTCCGCGTCGTAGATCTGGTCCTCGCTGCCGAAGACGACCAGCACCGGAACCTCGATGGCGCTCAGGCGATCGTCCAGGGAGCGTGCGCTCGAATAGTCGCTCTCCGCCTCGGAGACGTCCACGAACGCGGTGTAGGTCATCTCGCGCAGGTCATCGACCACCTGGTCGGGATTCTCGAAGCCGCTGGCCATGTTGAAATCCGGGGCGAATGCCTGGTCGTACTGGGCGCGGACCGCCGAGTTGGGGGCGATTTCGGTCAGGCGCTGAAGCGCCGGGCCGATGAGCGGCTGAGAGCCGAGCTCGGCGGTGAAGGAGAGGTCTTCGTAGTCGTCGTCGGGCGCCTGGTCGATGATCACGATCCGGGTCGCCAGCTCGGGGCTCTGCTCGGCGACGGCCGTCGCCACCGTGCCGCCGAGCGAGTGCCCCACGACCGTGGCGTCCGACACCCCCAGCTTCGCCAGCGCCTCGGCCATCGCGCTCGCCTGGTCGGTGATCTCATAGCCCGCGCCCGGCTTGTCCGAGCCGCCGTGTCCGAGCAGGTCCACGCTAAGAACGCGGTGCTCGGCCGCGAGCAGCGGCGCCAGCTCTTGGAACCAGTGCATGGACCCCGTGTAACCGTGAATCAGGACGACGGGGGAGCCGGTCCCCCCGGTGTCGAGGATCTGGAGCGTCCCGCTCGAGGTCTCCACCAACTCGGCCCCGTCCACGTCCACCTCGGCATCCCTGGTCGTGTTGTTGACCGCGACCGCGTTAAGCAGAAGCAGCGCGACCAGGCCGACCAGAACGACCAGCGTGACCTTCAGCCCGCGCCTCAAGCGCTCGCTCCGCCCTCGCCCTCGCCCTGCCCGCCGTCCTGCTGCGGTCCGATTCCCAGTTCATCCGCGCGCTCCGCGAGCGCCTCGATGATCACCGCGATGTGCTCGTCCTGATCGACTCCCAGCTCGTCGATCCCGCGCTGGACCTGCGAACGATCGACGGCGGCCGCGAAGGACGGCTGCTTCAGCTTCTTCTTGACGGACTTCGGCTTCATGCCCTGTATCCCGGTGGGACGGACCAGGGCGCAGGCGGCGATGAACCCGGACAGCTCGTCGACCGCGTAGAGGGTCTTGGCGAGGTCGGTCTCGCGCGGAACGTTGAGGAAGTCGGCGTGCCCGGCTACGGCGTCGATCACCTCGTCCGGATAGCCGCGCTCCTCGAGCTCCTTCAGCGCGTAGCGCGGGTGGCCCGTTTCGAGGTCGGGGTAGCGCTCGTAGTCCAGGTCATGGACCAGGCCTGTGACCGCGTAGAGCTCCTCGTCGGCGCCCTGCTTGTGAGCGCAAGCGACCATGGCGGCCTCGACTCCGAGCAGGTGCTTTCGCAGCGAGTCGGACTCGACCCACTCGGTCACCAGCTGCCATGCATCGTCGCGTGAGACCTCCGTCATGCAGCCGTTTACCCTAGACGCCGTGGAGAAGTTCGTCATCCAGGGCGGCTCGCCCCTCTCTGGTGAGCTCATCGCCGCCGGGAACAAGAATGCGGCCCTGCCGATCCTCACCGCCTGCCTGCTCACGGACGAGGAGCTCGTGATCCGCAACGTCCCGCGCATCCGGGACGTCGACTCGATGCTCCTGCTGCTCGAGGGACTCGGGGTGAAGGTGGAGTGGACCGGCGACAACGAGGTCCGCCTGCAGGCGGACGCCGTCCAGGGCACCGAGGTGGACGAGGCGCCCGCGAGCCGGATCCGCGCGTCCTTCCTGGCCGCGGGCCCGTTGCTCGCCCGGTTCGGCCGCGCGACCATGCCGCCGCCCGGCGGGGACACGATCGGTCGCCGCCGCTTGGACGCGCACCTCGACGCGTTCCGCGACCTGGGCGCCATCGTCGGCGGGGACGTGGAGATTGAGCTGACGGCCCCGGATGGAGGGCTCAAGGCGACCAGGATCTACATGGACGAGCCCTCGGTGATGGGGACCGAGAACGCGCTGATGGCCGCGGCCCTGACCGAGGGGCCGACGACGATCGCCAATGGCGCGTCGGAGCCCCACGTCCAGGATCTGGCTCGCCTCCTGACCACGATGGGCGCGAGGGTGGACGGGATCGGCTCCAACGTGATGACCGTCCACGGACGCGACAAGCTGGGCGGCGGCGAGCACGACGTCTGCCCCGACCACATCGAGATCGCAAGCTTCATGGCGCTGGCTGCAGCCACCGGCGGTGAGCTGCGGATCCGCGAGGTGGTGCCCGAGGACCTCGAGGGCATTCGCCGCCACTTCCGCCGCCTGGGCCTCCAGACGATGGTCGAGGACGGCGACCTGCTGGTTCCGCCCGAGCAGAAGCTGACCGTCAAGGACGACCAGGGCGACGCGATTCCCAAGATCGACGACGGCCCCTGGCCGGCCTTTCCCGCGGACCTGACCTCGATCGCGCTGGCGCTCGCCACCCAGGCGGACGGCACGATCTTGATCTTCGAGAAGATGTTCGAGAACCGGTTGTTCTTCGTCGACAAGCTGGTGACGATGGGCGCTCGGATCACGCTGTGCGATCCCCACAGGGCGATCGTCAGCGGTCCGAGCCGTCTTCACGGCGAGCGACTGGAGAGCCCGGACATCCGGGCGGGGATGGCGATGCTCATCGCGGCCCTCGCCGCCGACGGCACCTCGGAGATCGGCAACGTGGTCCAGATCGACCGCGGCTACGAGCGCATCGACCTGCGCCTCCGCGACCTCGGCGCCCGGATCGACCGGGTGGCGTCCGAGCGCGTCCCGGCGTAGGGCGGCCCGCCTTCGCCACATTCGCGCAGCTCCTCGGCTTCGCGTGCGGGGCGACGCGACGAGGACGCCTCTGACTTGGCAATCCTGGGACCGGGTATCGATGAGGCTCTCTCTAAGGTGGCGCGGGTGATTCACCCGATACCCCCGGGCACCCGGGACATCCTGCCTGACGAGATGCGTGAGCTGAACGCGCTGCAGGCGACGCTTGCGGAGGTGTTCGCCGCGCGCGGTTACGGCCAGGTCGCGACGCCCACACTCGAGTACGACGAAGTGCTCCAGCGCGCCGGCGGCCGCGGCGGCATCGGCGCCTACCGATTCTTCGACGAGCGCGGTGAGCTGCTCGCGCTGCGCTCCGACATGACCGTCCCGATCGCCCGCCTCGCAGCGAGCCGCTACGCCGAGGCGGATCTGCCCCTGCGGTTCTCCTACATCGGCAACGCATACCGGGCCGTGCGCCCCCAGCGCGCCCAGATGCGGCAGTTCATGCACGCTGGGGTCGAGCTGCTGGGCGCCGGGGCTCCCGACGGGACGGTCGAGATGGTCGACGTGCTGAGCGCGTCGCTCGACGCCGTCGGGCTGGATCGCGCCGTGATCGGCATGGGCGACGCCGACCTGTACAACCAGCTCCTGGCCGAGCTGGGCGTGGGAGGGGAGGATCGCGAGCGCGTCCTCGACCAACTGGCGGCCCACAACCTCGTCGGCCTGGAGATGGAGGTCGAACGAATCGTGGGCCTCGACGCGTCCGGCCGGGAGACGCTGCTGAGGGTGCCCGCGCTGCGCGGCGACGCCCAGTCCGTCATCGACCGCGCACACGACTTGGGGGGCGGGGCCGTCGAGCGCGCCATCCAGCGCCTGTGCGGGACCTACGACGCGCTGGAGGAACGCGGCGTGACCGGCCGGGTCCAGCTGGATCTCGGCCTGCTCCGCGACCTCGGCTACTACACGGGCGCGATCCTCGAGGTCTATGACCCCGCACTTGGCCACATCCTGGGCGGGGGCGGCCGCTACGACGAGCTGCTCGGCAACTTCGGCCGCGCGATGCCCGCGTGCGGGTTCGGCCTGTATCTGGAGCGCGTCCACCTAGCACAGATGGAGGAGGAGCGGCTTGAGGGCGACGGGAGCGGGGGAGGGGCGTAGTGATCCCGCCGACGATCGAAGGCGCCGTGCGAACCCGTGGTGACGGGCCGCTCAAGCTCGCCCTGCCCCGCGGAGCCCTGTGGGAGCCGACCCTGGACGTCCTTGACGCGGTCGGCGTGGATACCGCGGAGATGCGCGGCGGCTCGCGATCGCTCATCTTCGAGTCGGACGGCCTCACCCTGGTGACGATGCGCCCGAGCGATGTCCCGACCTACGTCGAGGCCGGCGCCGCCGACCTGGGAATCACGGGCAAGGATGTACTGCTCGAGCAGCCGGACCGGGTCGTCTACGAGATCCTCGACCTGCGCTACGGCGCCTGCCGAATGGTCCTGGCCGGGCGCAGGGGGGACGCGAGCCTGGGGGAGTCCGAGCGGCGCCTGGGGGCGATGAGGATCGCGACGAAGTACCCACGCATCGCCGAGCGCCACTTCGAGGAGACCGGCCGCCAGGCCGAGGTCATCGACGTCAAGGGCTCGGTCGAGCTGGCCCCGATCGCCGGCCTCGCTGACGGCATCGTCGACCTGGTCGCGACCGGCCGCACCCTGGAGGAGAACGGCCTCGAGGTCCGCGAGGAGATCGTCGACTGCACCGCCCGCCTGGTGGTCAACCAGGTCAGCCACAAGCTGCGCGCCGCCGAGGTGGACGACCTGGTCGAGCGCCTCCGCCCGGTGGTCCGGGGATGAAGGTCTCGCGATTCGATTGGGACGGCACGGACCCGTGCGGCATGGCGCAGCAGCTGAGAGCGCTTCAGCCTCCGCTGGGGCAGGTGCGTGAGGCCGTTGCGGAGATCATCGCCGCGGTCGAAGCCGAGGGTGACGTGGCCGTGCTGCGGTACGAAGCCAAATTCGGCGCCGCGCCAGCGTCACTACGGGTGCCTGACTCGGAGCAGGCTGCCTATGAGGACGCCGTGGAGCCGAGGCTTGCCGCAGCACTCAGGGCCG
>JAJTCK010000104.1 GCA_021323175.1 Solirubrobacterales bacterium
GCGGCCATCACCGGCCGTACCGCGCCGCGGGCGGCGCGCAGCGCGAGGTCGAGGAGCTCCTCGGCGCGCTCGTAGGTGTCGGTGTGCGGGTACTCCTTGGAGAACACCAGGAGGTCGCTCGCCGCCAGCATCTGCCCGGTGAGATGGCAGTGGGGGTCGAGCTCGGCGCCGACCACGACGGCCGGGCCGACCAGGGCGCGGACGCGCGCGAGCAGGTCGCCCTCGCAGTCGTCGTAGCCGTCGGCGACCATCGCGCCATGCAGCGACAGCAGCACGACCTCGACCGGGAGCGCCGCGCGCAGCTGGTCGAGCAGCCGGTCGCGGAGCGTTTCCCAGGCGTGGCGCGTGGTCGGGCCGGCCGGCGCGGCGAAGGCGGCGAGGCCCTCGACTACGGTGAGGCCATCGCTGGCCGCCCGCCGCCGCGCGGCGACCAACGGCCCGGTGAAGAAGCGCGGCTCCGCGGGATGGCTGCCGGCCGGAAACCACAAGTACTCCTCGAAACTGCCGAGCCCGGTCGGGATCGGCGAGAAGCTGTTGGTCTCCGTGCCGAGCGCCGCCACGAACAGCCGCATGCTCGATCTCCCTGCGCGCCAAGCTCCTGTAGCAGGTCTATCGCCGTCCGGCGATCCGGCTCTGAACCTGCGCGATGCCGGCACGAAGGCTTCGCGCCGTGTCGTGGTCGCGCTACGCTGGTGGCGTCAGGTGCTGCCCGCGCTGACTTGGCCAGATGAGCCAGGCGAGATCATGTCGTGGGCGTGACGCCACTCACGGTGCGTCGACCTCGCCCTGGCGTTGCCGCAAGCCTGAAGGAGACCCCGTGATGAAGCTCAGCGCCCGCAACCAGCTCAAGGGTCGGATCGTCGAGGTCCGCAAGGGGCAGACGACCGCCCACGTCCGCCTCGAGGTCAACGGCACGCTGATCACCGCCTCGATCACCAACGAGGCGGTGGACGAGCTGAGGCTTGCGAACGGTCAAGACGCCTACGCCGTGATCAAGGCGTCGGACGTGATGATCGCGACCGACTGAGCCGCTCAGGGAGAACGACATCCGTGCGGCCGAGGTCGCGGTCGGGGCGCCCGCCCCGACCGACGCTCGCGTCACGAGGTCGAACCGGCGCTCGTCAATCCTGGCGGACCAGCTCCTGCAGCGGCGCTGTGAGCTCGTAGCGCACGCCGTCGGGAGCGAACTCGAGGATCGCCGCGCCCTGAAGCTCGTAGGTCGCGGCCCGCTCCAGCAGGCTCGACCCGAAGCCCCGCCGGGCGGGCGGCCGCACCGGGCCGACGCCGCGCTCCTGCCAGATCAGCTTGAAGAGCGCATCGTCCTCGATCGTCCAGGTGAGATCGATCCGGCCAGCCGGCGCCGCGAGCGCGCCGTGCTTGGCGGCGTTGGTCGCGAGCTCGTGCAGGATCAGACCCAGGATCAAGGCCGCCCGTGGGGTGAGGACCAGATCCTGCCCCGCGACGCTGGCGTGCGCGCCGTAGGGTCTGAGCTCGTCCGCGACGATCGCCGAGAGCCGCGCCCCGCGCCACTCGCCCTCGGTGAGCAGGCTGTGCGTGTGGGCGAGGGCGTGCAGGCGCCGGAGGAACGCGTCGCGGGCCTCCTCCAGCGGGCGCCCGACCGCCAGGCTCTGCTTGGCGATGCTCTGGATGAGGGCGATCGTATTCTTGACCCGGTGATTGAGCTCGGCCAGGAGCAGCTTCTGATGCTCCTCCAGACGCTTGCGGTCGGTGACGTCGATGTCGACGCCACTGTAGCGCATCGGTTGGCCATGGGCGTCGCGGACCACCCGGCCGCGGCCGAAGATCCAGCGCACCTCGCCCTCGGGGCGGAGGATGCGGTACTCCATCTCGTAGTGATCCGTGCCGCGCTCGACGGCTTCCTTGAAGCCCTGGATCACCCGGTTCTGGTCGTCGGGATGGCGGACGGCCCGCATCGCCTCGATCGGCACCGGGCCGTCCGCCGGCTCGAGGTCGAACAGCCGAAAGAACTGCGCCGTGCCGCGGACCATGCCGGTGGCGAGGTCCACGTCCCAGATGCCGATCTCGGCCGAGCGCTCCGCCAGGCTCAGGATCTCATCGCGTTCGCGCAGCGCCTCCTCCATGCGCCGGCGCGCGCTGATGTCGCGAAAGTAGACGGACAGCCCCGAGGGGCTCGGAAACACGTTGACCTCCACCGGAATGCCGAGGATCCGGGAGACGGTCTCGATCCGCACCGGGCGGCCTTCAGCCATGGCCTGCTGGCACGCCAGGTGCGTCTCGGACTCGGCGAACGCCGGGAAGGCCTCGAAGATCGTGCGCCCGAGGATCGCGTTGCGCGGCCGCGCCCAGAGCCTTTCGGCGTGGCGATTGACGTAGCGGACGCGCCACTCCCGGTCGATCGCGTAGAAGGCGTCGTCGATGCTCTCGAGGATCTCCGCGGTGCGCGCCTCGCCCGCCCTTTGCGCCTCGTCGAAGCGGTCGCGCTCCCGGCGGTAGAGATGCGCGCCGATTTCGCTCGTGACCGCCTGGCTCAGCACGGTCAGGGTTTCGATATCGTCTTCGGACCAGTCGCGAGGTGTGCTATCGATGGCGCAGACGGCGCCCAGGATGTCGCCGTCCGGCCCGAGCAGCGGGACGCCCAGATAGGCGATCGCGTTCAGGTCGTGAACCGCCGGGTTGTCGCGCGCCAGCGGATGGCTGCGCGCATCGCTGATGACGAGGGGAGCGTTGGCGGCGACCACGTGCTTGCAGATCGAGTGCGAGAGCGGGCTCTGGTGCGAGCTGGCCCAGGGCTCCGGCAGGCCCTGCGCGCCCATGAAGAACTGCCGGTCCTCGGTGACGAGCGAGATCAGCGCCATCGGCGCCGCGAGCAGACGACAGGTGAGTCGCGCCAGTCGATCGAACGCCTGCGGGCTGTCGAGCAGGTCGGTCGCGCGTAGCGCATCGGGACCCCCGGCTGCCGCGTGGCAGCGGTCGACGGATCTCAAAGCACGTCTCCCGCAAGCGGATTCGAATTGCTGTTACACCACGACAAGTCACTCGGAGGCAAAGAGATTCCGTCGCTGCTACCGATGATCGACGCCCCGCCATGGCGGGCGCTCACAAGCAGTTGGACCCTGCGGGCGGCTTCGGCAGCCTTGCTGGCCGCGACGCTTCTCCTCGGCGCCCAAGGAGCGTCCGCGGAGCCCCTCGTCATCAACGCCAACACGTCCAATCCCGGCCCGCGCGCCGCGTGGGAAGCCGCGATCGTCGCCTTCCAGGCCGAGCATCCCGAGATCGACGTCAGCTTCAATGTCTACGACCACGAAAGCTACAAGAAATCGATCCGCAACTGGCTGACCAGCGCCTCACCCGATGTCGTCTACTGGTTCGTCGGCAATCGCATGAAGCAGTTCGTGGTTCCCGGTCTGCTCGAGGACGTGAGCGACCTGTTCACGCCCGAGGTCAGGCAGCAGATGAGCGCGGCCGCGCTCGAGCTCGTCACCGTCGGCGGTCGGCAGTACGGCGTTCCCTACACCTACTACCACATCGGCGTGTACTACCGGCGTGACCTCTTCGAGCAGGCTGGCGTCGACGAGCCGCCGGCCAGCTGGGGCGAGCTGCTCGAGGCCTGCGACCGGCTGAAGGCGCAGGGCATCGATCCGATCGCGATCGGCTCCAAGGACCTGTGGCCGGCCGCGGGCTGGTTCGACTACCTCGACCTGCGCCTCAACGGCTACGACTTCCACATGGACCTGATGAGCGGCAGGGTCCCGTATACCGACCCGCGGGTGAGGGCCGTGTTCGCGGCTTGGCGCGAGCTCCTCGACCGGGGATGCTTCGTCGATCACCACGTCGGCATGACCTGGCAGGAGAGCCAGGCGCTGCTCTACCGTGGCACCGCCGCCATGATGCTGATCGGCAACTTCATCACCCCGAACTTTCCGCCCGAGGTGCGCGATCGGATGGAGTTCTTCCGGTTCCCGGAGATCACGCCCGGCCTCGGCCGCTACGAGGAGGCGCCGATGAACTCGGTCCACATCCCGGCGCGCGCCCGGAACAAGCTCGCCGCGCGCAAGTTCCTGGCCTTCGTCGCGCGTCCGGACGTGCAGGAGAGCATCAACTACGCGCTTCTCCAGATCCCGGTCGCGCGCGAGGCCAAGGTCGCCGACGACCGCTTCCTCGCCGCGGGCCAGCAGCTGCTCGACCGCGCCGACGCGCTCACCCAGTTCTTCGACCGCGATACCAGCGAGGATCTGGCGACGCTCGCGATGAAGGGTTTCCAGGAGTTCATGGTCGAGCCCGACCGCCTGGACGACATCCTGGGCAGGATCGAACGCGCCCGGCAGCGCGTCTACGGGTCCTGACGTGGGCCGACCGAGGCCGCGGGCCCACCGTCATGCAGCCCGGCCCGAGCGCGGGTGAGGAGCCGCGAGACCCGGTGGCGCCATCGTCAGAGGGCCCTGACCCCGCTCCTGCTGCTGGCCCCGGCCGGTCTGCTGTTTGCCGTCTTCGTGATCTATCCGATCCTCGCCAGCGTCTGGCTGAGCTTCTTCGACTGGGGCGGCGTCGGCGCGACGAGGTGGGTCGGTCTCGGCAACTATCGGGAGCTGCTCGCCGACCCGGTCTTCCGTGTCGCGCTCGAGAACAATCTCTGGTGGCTCCTGCTGTTCATGCTGGCGCCCGTGGGCGGGCTCGCGAGCGCGCTCCTGCTCCACCAGGACATCGCCGGCATCCGGCTGGTCAGGTCCCTGTTCTTCTTCCCCTTCGTGATCAGCCACGTGGTGGTCGGCCTGGTCTTCGCCTGGTTCCTCAACCCGCACTTCGGGCTCTTCAACAAGCTCCTGAGCTGGTCTGGCCTCGGCCCCTTCGCGCCGCTCGAGAGCGAGACCTGGGCGACCTTCGCGGTCATCGCGGCCGGGCTCTGGCCGCAGATCGCTTACTGCATGATCATCTATCTGGCGGGGCTCACGACGATCGATCAGGAGCTGGTCGCGGCGGGACGCCTCGACGGCGCCAGCGGCTGGCGCCTGCTCTGGTACGTCGTGATCCCGCAGCTCAGGGCGGCCACCTACATCGCGGTGGTCGTCTCGGTCGTAGGGGCCCTCAGGAGCTTCGATCTCGTCATGACCATGACCTTGGGCGGCCCCTACGACAGCTCGACCGTGCTCGCCTACTACATGTACGAGCAGACGTTCCTCGCGTTCCGCTATGGCTACGGCGCCGCGATCGCGACCGTCCTGTTCCTGATCATGAACCTCG
>JAJTCK010000105.1 GCA_021323175.1 Solirubrobacterales bacterium
CGAACGGCTCCGGGTCGGCCTGGCGGGCGGCGGCCTCCTCGCGCCGGCGCCTGCGGCGGCCGAATTCGAAGGTCGGCGGATCCAGGTCGTCCATCGGGCTCACCGTGCACCGAAGCGCCGCCGGCGCTCGTCGTAGGTGCGGAGCGATTCCTCGAAGGCCTCGCGGCCGAAATCGGGCCACATCTCGTCGCGGAACACGAACTCGGAGTAGGCGCACTGCCAGAGGAGGTAGTTGGAGATTCGCTGCTCGCCGCTCGTGCGGATCAGCAGGTCGGGGTCGTGCATCTCCGGGGCGTAGAGGCAGCGCCGGAACGCCTCCTCCCCGCCCCCGCCGTAGGCCTCGGCGGCGTCGAGGATCTCGGCGCGGCCCCCGTAGTTGAAGGCGACGAACAGCGTGATCCTGGAGTTCTCTCCGGTCTCGCGTTCCGCCCAATCCATCCGCTCCTGAAGCTCGGCAGAGACCCCTTCACGGCGCCCGATGAACCGCATCCGGACGCCCTCCTCGTTCAGTTCCGGTGTCTCGCCGTCGATGCGCTCGGCGAACATCGCCATCAGGCCCTCGACTTCGGCGCGCGGGCGCGACCAATTCTCTGTCGAGAAGGAGTAGACGGTGAGCTCCTGGACGCCCAGCTCCACGGCGTCGCGCAGGCGCGCCTTGACGGTATCCGCTCCGGCGCGGTGTCCTTCGACGACGGGCAGGTCGCGCTGCTGCGCCCAACGCCCGTTGCCGTCGGTGATGATCGCGACGTACTTGGCTGACATGAGGAGCCCGGGCCAGGCGTCGGCGCCTAGACCTCGAGGATCTCCTCTTCCTTGCCCTTGAGGAGAGCGTCGATCTCCCCGATCGAGGCGTCCGTCTGCTTCTGGAGCTCGCTCTCGGCGCGGTGCTCCTCGTCTGAGCCCGCATCCCCCTCTTTCTTCAGCTCCCGCAGATCGTGCATGACGTCGCGGCGGACGTTGCGGACCGCGACGCGCCCGTCCTCGGCGACGTTGTGGACGATCCTGACCAGCTCCTTGCGACGCTCCTCGGTCAGCTCGGGGATTCCGAGCCGGATCACGTTGCCGTCGTTCGAGGGAGTCAGTCCCAGGTCGGATTCCATGACGGCCTTCTCGATGGCTCCGATGGCGGTCTTGTCGTAGGGCGTCAGGGTGAGCATCCGCGCATCGGTGGCGGCGACCTGGGCGAGCTGCTTGATCGGGGTCTGCGCGCCGTAGTAGTCCACCATCAGGCGGTCGAGCAGGTGGGGCGAGGCGCGGCCGGTGCGGACGGTCGCAAGCTCGTTGCGGGTCGACTCGACGGACTTGGCCATGCGGCCCTTGGCGTCCTCCAGCAGCTCGTCGATCAGCTCCATCAGGAAGTCCCCACCACGTCCTTGGCGGGTCTCGCCGAGACCAGCGTGCCCACCCGCTCTCCGCAGACGATCCTATCGATGTTCGCCTCGTCGGCCATGTTGAAGACGTAGATGGGCAGATCGTTGTCCATGCAGAGGGAGAGCGCGGTCGAGTCCATCACCCGCAGGCCTCGCTCGATCGCCTCGCGGTGGCTGATCTCGGCCAAGAACTCCGCGTCGGGGTTCAGCTGCGGGTCTGAGTCATAGACGCCCTCCACCCCGTTCTTGGCCATCAGGATCGCCTCGGCGTGGATCTCGAGCGCCCGCAGGGCGGCGGCTGTGTCGGTCGTGAAGAACGGGTTGCCCGTGCCGGCGGCGAAGATGACCGTGCGCCCCTTCTCCAGGTGGCGAATCGCGCGGCGGCGGATGTACGGCTCGGCCACCTCCGTGACGCCCATCGCCGAGAGGACGCGCGTGTCCTGGCCGCGCTTCTCGAAGGCGTCCTGCAGGGTCAGGGCGTTCAGCACGGTGGCGAGCATGCCCATGTAGTCGGCGGTCGCCCTGTCCATTCCCTTGGCCGCGCCCTCGAGGCCGCGGTAGATGTTGCCCGCGCCGACGACGACGGCGACGTCCACGTGCTGCTCGCGCACCTTCTGGACCTGGGCTGCGATCCGCTCGATCTGCGCGGGATCGGTTCCGTACTCCAGGGACCCCATCAACGCCTCGCCTGAGAGCTTCAGGATGATCCGCTTGAAGCGAGGCTCTGCGGCCACCCGCCTACTCCTCCCCGACCTCGAACCGGCTGAAGCGGGCGATTCGCACGTTCTCTCCCGTCTTGGCGGCGATGTCGGTGACCATCTCCCGGATCGTCTTGGACTCGTGCTTCTCGGTGTTGAAGTGCTGCTGCTCCAGCAGCGCGCGCTCGGCGCCCCACTTCTTGAGCTGGCCCTCGACGATCTTCTCGACGACGTCGTCGGGCTTGCCCTCCTGCTTGGCCTTCTCGGTGAGGATCTCGCGTTCGCGCTCCTGCTCGTCGGCGGGGATATCCTCGGCCGAGACGTGGCTGGGGTCCATCGCCGTGATGTGGATGGCGACCTCACGGGCGAACGCCTGGAACTCCTCGTTGCGCGCGACGAAGTCGGTTTCGCACTGGACCTCGACCAGCGTCCCCTTCGTCGGCGGGCTGTGGATGTAGGACGCCACGACTCCCTCGCTGGTTCCGCGCCCGCTTCGCTTGGCGGCCGAAGCCGCCCCCTTCTTGCGCAAGATCTTGACTGCCTCGTCGACGTCGCCGCCGGACTCGACCAGGGCCTCCTTGCAGTCCATCATCGGCGCGCCGGTGCGCTCGCGCAGCGACTTGACGTCGGCGGCGCTCGGTCCCGTCTTCTGAACCATCAGGACCCCTTCTCCTCTCCGCCTCCGGCGGGTGCGGGCTGCTCCTGGCCCTCGGGCTGTGCGGGAGACCCCGGCTCCGCCGGCGCCTCGGGCGGGGGTGCTGCGGGCGCCTCGGGCTTCGCCGGCGCCTGACCCTGTTCCGAGGGCTTGGTCACGGTGGCTGCCTGCGGCGCGGGCTCGGCGGCCTCGGCCTGCTTGGCGGCCTCGGCCCTCTGGGCCTCGGCCTGCTTCGCCTCAGCCTGGGCCTTGGCCTCTGCATCCGCCTTTGCCTTCGCCTCGGCTTCGGCCTTCGCCTTGGCCTCAGCCTCGGCCTTCGCTTTCTCCTCGGCCTCCTGCTTGGCCTTCTCCTCGGCCTCGCGGCGCTTGCGCTCTTCTTCCTCCTTACGGCGGCGCTCCTCCTCCTCGGCCCGGCGGCGCGCTTCCTCCTCGCGCCACTTGCTCGCGGCGCCCTCGATCGCCTCGCCGAGGGTCTGGATCACCAGGTCGCAGGACCGGATCGCGTCGTCGTTGCCGGGGATGGCGTACTTCAGCGGCCTGGGGTCGCAGTTCGTGTCCACCAGGCCGATGATCGGAATCTCCAGCCTCGACGCTTCGCGCAGGCCGATCTCCTCGGTCTTCAGGTCGATGATCACGACCGCGTCGGGCAGACGCTGCATGTCGGCGACGCCGCCGAGATTGAACTCGAGCTTCTCCAGCTCGCGCTCCATTGACATGCGCTCCTTCGTCGGAAGCAGGTCCAGGCGGCCGGTCTCCTTCAGCTCGCGCAGATCGTGCAGGCGCTTGATGCGCTGTTTGATCGTCTGGAAGTTCGTCAGCAGCCCGCCCAGCCAGCGGCGGTTGACGAAGGGCATCTCGCAGCGCTTGGCCCATTCCTCGACCGAGTCGCGCGCCTGCTTCTTGGTGCCGACGAACAGGATCACCCCGCCCTTGCCGGCGATCTCGGTGACGAAGTCCGTCGCCTCGTGCAGGAGCTCGTCGGTCTGGAGGAGATCGATGATGTGGATCCCCTCCCGCTCCCCGTGGATGTAGCGGCGCATCCTGGGGTTCCAGCGCCGCGTCTGGTGGCCGAAGTGGACTCCGGCCTGCAGCAGCTCTCTGACGCCAACTTCGGCCATCTGTTCTCTCGCTTCGCTTGTGGTCTGCACGTGCCTCGCCGCTGCGGTGGGAATCCGGGCCGGTCCTGCCAGCTTTGACCCGAACAGCGTCCCGCGCCAGGCGACGAGGGTAGATTGACTACGGTCGGCGGCGGAGTTTAGAGAGGACCCCGCAAGATGCGCGCTCCGGGGGGCGCCCACAGAATCTCGCCCACGGGCGCATCTCGTTCGGCTCAAGGCGTTCGCGGTCGAGTTTGGGGGCCTATAGACCCCCTAACTCGACCCGCATCGCGCGAGGGTTTTCGGCACTAACCCGCCTCCCTGGCCCGCTCGAGCGCCTCGGCCAGGTCGGGGGGCAACTGCGATTCGAATTCCATCTCCTCGCCGGTGCCGGGATGGGTGAAGGCCAGGCGCGCCGCGTGCAGGAACTGGCGGTCCAGGCCGTGGCGGCCCTTGGAGCCGTATTCGCGGTCGCCCGCGACGGGGTGGCCGATCGCGGCGAAGTGGACGCGGATCTGGTGGGTGCGGCCGGTTACGAGCGTCGCGCGGGTGAGCGTGTCCGCGGGCAGCCGCTCGATCACCTCGAAGTGGGTGCGCGCCTCGCGCTCGCCGGCGCCGCGCACGGCGCGGCGCTTGCGGCGGCGCCGGTCGCGGCCCAAGGGGGCGTCGATGGTGCCCGTGCGCGAGTCGAGCGCGCCCTCGACCATGGCCAGGTACTCGCGGCGCACCTCGCGCGCCTTGATCCGGGCGCTGAGAGCGCGGTGGGATTCGTCGTGGCGCGCCACCAGCATCAGGCCCGACGTGTCCTTGTCGAGGCGGTGGACGATTCCCGGGCGCTCGGACGGCCCTCCCCCGGCCCGGCCTTCGATGAACGAGACCAGGGTCGGCCCCTCGAACGAGGGAGCCGGATGGACCACCAGGCCCGCGGGCTTCTCCACGACCAAAAGGTCAGCGTCCTCGTGGACGATGCGGGGCTCAGGGGTCATCGTTGGGTGTCCGCCGTTCAGAAGACGCCGCGGCATGTGCGGGATTCAGGGGCCATCGGGCTCGCCAGTGGCGGCGCCCGCTTCCGGCTCGGCCTCCTCCCGGGCATCGCGACGCCGAGCGAGCTCCGGCAGCAGCAGAAGGAGGATCACCCCCACCGTAATCGAGACGTCGGCGAGATTGAAGGTCGGCCAGTTCGGTAGGGCGATGAAGTCGGTGACGGCGCCAGCGCGGATCCGGTCGATCAGGTTGCCGAGCGCCCCCCCGACGAGCAGGCCCGCGGGGAGCCAGACGTAGGGGCGAGGCTC
>JAJTCK010000106.1 GCA_021323175.1 Solirubrobacterales bacterium
TCCATCCGGGCCTCGAGGTCCTCGTCAACGCGCTCGGGATCGGCCTGGGGCGTGTCGCACAGGTGGACGGAGTCCGGCTGGTCCCCGAAGTCCGCGTCGGCGCCGCCTACCAGGTTCGAGTAGATCTCCTCGGCGACGAAGGGCATGAAGGGGGCGAGCAGCTTCGACGTCTCGATCAGGCACATGCGCAGCGTCGCGAACGCGAACATGTCCCCCTCCCAGAAGCGGCGCCTGCTCAGGCGCACGTACCAGTTGGACAGCTCGTCGATGAACTCGGCGATCGCGCGGCCCGCGCTGGTGCAGTCGAACTCCTCCATGCGGGCGCGGACCGTGGCGATGGTGCTCTGCAGCCGGGACAGGACCCACGCGTCCAGCTCATCCGAGTGCGGCCGAGGCTCGAAGGCCGTGTTGCGAAGCGTCGCGCCCGGCGCGAAGTCGTCGGGGCCCAGCTGAAGGTTGGGCGTGTCGTACATCGACTCGGGACTGATCTCCGGGGTGGTCGTGTTCGCGTACAGGACCCAGAGCGAGTACGTATTCCAGAGGGTGAGCAGGAACTGCCGGACCGACTCGCCCACCGCGTCGACGTCGAAGCGGTAGCCGGCCCAGGGCTGCTGGGTAGTCAGGTAGTACCAGCGGAAGGCGTCGGCGCCGTGCTTGTCGATCACCTCCCAGGGGTCCACGACGTTGCCGCGGCTCTTCGACATCTTCTGGCCCTCGGGATCGAGGATCAGGCCCAGGGAGACGCAGTTGCGGAAGCTCGAGGTGTCGTGCAGCAGGACCGACTCCGCCAGCAATGTGTAGAACCAGCCGCGGGTCTGGTCGATCGCCTCGCAGATGTAGTCGGCGGGAAAGCGCTCCTCGTAGACCTCCCGGTTCTCGAACGGGTAGTGGAACTGGGCCCACGGCATCGAGCCCGAGTCGAACCAGGTGTCGATGACGGCGGCCACGCGGCGCATCCGGCCGTCGCAGCCCTCCCTCGCACATGAGATCGTGACCTCGTCGATGTAGGGGCGGTGCAGGTCGGCGGGCATCTCGCCGCCGCGATCGGCCAGGTCCTGCCGCGAGCCGGCGCAGAAACGCTCGTCGCAGCCTTCGGCCTCGCACTCCCAGATGGGCAGAGGCGTGCCCCAGTAGCGGTCGCGGCTGAGCGCCCAGTCCACGTTGTTCTCCAGCCATTTGCCGAAGCGCCCGTGCTTGATGTGCTCGGGGTGCCAGCCGATCTTCTCGTTGGCGGCGAGCAGGCGGTCCTTGACCTGGCTCGTGGCCACGTACCAGCTGGCCTTGGCGTAGTACAGGAGCGGGGTGTCGCAGCGCCAGCAGTGCGGATAGCTGTGCAGGTAGCTGTCGGCGCGCAGGAGCTTACGCTTCGCCTCCAGCGCGCCGACGATGTCCGGGTCGGCCTCCCTGACGGAGCGCCCCGCGAAGTCGGTGACCCGCTCGTCGAAGGTCCCGTCGAGCTTGACCGGGTTCTGGAGAGTGATGCCGTACTGCTCGCCCAGCCGGAAGTCGTCCTCGCCGAAGGCGATCGCGGTGTGGACCAGTCCAGTGCCCTCGTCGGTAGTCACGAAGTCGCCGAGCAGGACCGTGTGTCCCCGGGGGCCGTAGTCCGAGATGTAGTCGAACGGCGGCTCGTACGACGTCCCGGCCAGCGCCTCGCCCGGGAAGTGCGCGAGCACCTCGGCGTCCTCCCCCAGGACCCTCTCGACCCGGTCGCGGGCCAGCACGTAGACCTCGTCGCCGGAGCGGACGCGGACATACTCGATCTCCCCGCCCACAGCGATCGCCGCGTTCGAGATCAGCGTCCACGGCGTGGTCGTCCAGGCCAGCAGGTTGTCGCCGGGCTCCAGCGGCGACTCCGGGATCGCATCGCTGGGAGCCGGACGCCGGATGGGCATCTTCACGTAGACCGACGGGTCCTCGATGTCGTGGTAGCCCACGGCCACCTCGTGCGATGAGAGGGCTGTGCCGCAACGGGGACAGTAGGGAACGACCTTGTGGCCCTCGTAGAGCCGCCCGTCCTCCCAGATCCTCCGCAGCGCCCACCAGACCGACTCGATGTAGTCGTCCTCCATCGTCACGTAGGCGTCGTCCATGTCGATCCAGACGCCGATCCGCTCGGTCAGCCGCTTCCAGTCCTCGACGTAGCGGAAGACCGATTCGCGGCACTTCGCGTTGAACTCGGCGATGCCGTAGTCCTCGATCTCGGACTTGTTCGAGAGGCCCAGCTCCTTCTCGATCTCCAGCTCCACGGGCAGCCCGTGACAGTCCCAGCCGCCCTTGCGCGGCACCCGCTCCCCGGCCATCGCGTGGTAGCGGGGATAGATGTCCTTGAAGACGCGAGAGAGGACATGGTGCGATCCGGGCCGGCCGTTGGCCGTCGGCGGCCCCTCGTAGAAGCTCCACAGCGGTGCGCCCTCGCGTTGGGCGACCTGGCGCGCGAAGACGTCGCCCTCCCGCCAGCGCTCGAGGATCCGCTCCTCGAGCTGCGGGAAAGACTGCTTGGCGTCCACTTCGCGAAATCCCGGCATGTGCGGCGATTCTACGAGCGGCCCAGCGTGCGGCAGCCCCCGCGCGGGCAGACGCGTGGGCGCCGTGAGACGGCTCAGGGGTTCAGCTCGATCGAGCCGTCGGGCCCGATCCCCCAATGCGGGTTGTGGGCCACCTCCCACGGGTGGCCGTCGTGGTCGATGAAGACGCCCGAATAGCCCCCCCAGAAGGTCTCCGCCGGCTCCCGGCCGACGGTCGCCCCGGCGGCCCGCGCCTGTGCGATCACCTCATCCACCTCGGCCGGCGAGCGGACGTTGTGGGCGAGCGTGATACCACCCCACCCGGGTGAGTCCGGGACGGCGCTGTCCTCGGCCAGTCGCGCCCTGTCCCAGAGCGCGACCACGATTCCGCCGGCCTGGAAGAAGACGACGTCGTCGTCGGGCTCGGCGCCGGTACTCCACCCGAGCGCCTCATAGAAGGCTCGAGCCCGGGGAAGATCCGAGACTCCCAGCGTGATCAGGCTGAGGCGCTGCTCCATGGCTTCAGTCTGGCGCAGCTACGCCGCGCGGTCCAGCTTGCGGCAGATCTCGGCGAGCTGGCGCTTCTCGTCCTCGTCCAGTCCACCGAACGCCTCGCGGACCCGCTCCGCATGGGAGGGGAACGCGTGAGTGACGAGGTTTGCGCCGGCGGGTGTGAGGCCGACCGAGACGGCGCGGCGGTCCGACTCCAGACGGCTTCGGACAACGAAGCCCCGCGACTCCAAGGTGTCCAGGACCTCGGTGGCCGTCGCCTTGGAGGCGCCGATGCGGCGGCGGATCGCACGCAGCTCCAGGCGGCCGCCGGCGCTGGTCAGCAGCACCAGCATCGCGAAGCCCGTGGCCGAAACGCCGATGCGGTCGAGGTCGGCCGCCAGGCGGCGGGTCAGGGTCGCCTGGGCCCGCACCAGCGCCTCGAGCGCGCGGTGCGCGAGCGGGTCGATTGGGCGCAGGGCCGTCGGCTCGTCGCTCACGGGAGTTCAAGTTATGCCCCGTGGCGGACAGGACCAGCGCACTCGCTTGGCATCGCGTTCCGCGCCCAGGAGCCGGTGACTGCCGCCCCCTAGCATCGAATATGTGACCAGTCGCCCACACAGCACGGCCGCGGCCGTGCTCGCCTCCGCCGCCCTCGCCCTGACGGCCTGTGGGTCTGAGGACGACTCCGACATCCCGGCGGCGTGCCTGGGAGACGTCTCCTCGTACGAATCCGCGCTGGCTCAGGCGCCCGCCGCCGCCCGGCTGGACGGTCAGACGCCCATCTCCGAGTGCCTGGTCCCGGACCAGGAGGGAGGACAGCTGGCGTCAGTGGGCCGGCAGATGGTGGTCACGGCGACCCGCCTCAACACCGACGCCCGGCGGAACCCCAACGGTGAGGAGGCCGTGCAGCTCGGATACCTGGTCGGCGCGATAGAGCGGGGAGCCGAGGGCATCCACGCCGACCTGGTGCGGAGGGTGAACAGCGCGGCTCGGTCGAGCCCCGAGGGCCTGCTGCCGGCGGAGTTCGAGCGCACCTTCGGCGAGGGCTACGCCGCCGGCCTCGAGTCCGGCTAGGCGATGCGGTGTGCCGCGTTGTCACACCCGGCCGGCGAGGGCCGACCGCTAGCCTGCCCGCAATGGCTGACCAGCTGTGGGGCGGCGAGACCACGAAGGCAGTAGAGAACTTCAAGATCTCGGGGCACCCGATCCCGCCGCCGGTGATTCACTGGCTGGGGCGCATCAAGGCCGCTGCGGCACGCGCGAACGCCGAGCTGGGCAAGCTCGACGAAGGCGTGGCCGCGAAGATCGCCGCCGCCGGGGACGAGGTCGCCGGCGGCGGGCACGATGACCAGTTTCCAGTGGACGTGTTCCAGACCGGTTCGGGCACATCGTCGAACATGAACGCCAATGAGGTGATCGCGAAGCTGGCCGGAGACGAGGCCCATCCCAATGACCACGTGAACATGGGACAGTCCTCGAACGACGTCTTTCCTTCCGCCGTGCACCTGGCGGCCCTTGACGAGGTTCACGCGGACCTGCTGCCAGCGCTCGATGAGCTCGCGTCCGCTCTGGAGCGCAAGGCCGGCGAATTCGCCGATCACGTGAAGACGGGCAGAACGCATCTGATGGATGCCGTACCCGTCACGCTCGGGCAGGAGTTCATGGGCTACGCGACTCAGGTCGAACTGGGCGCCGACAGGGTGCGGGACACCCTGAAGCGGGTGGGGCAGATTCCGCTGGGGGGCACGGCGACGGGTACGGGGCTCAACACCCATCCCGAGTTCGCCGCGAAGGTCCGCGAGAAGCTCAGCGCCGACAGCGGGCTTGACATCTCCGAGCCCGCCGATCCCTTCGAGGCGCAGGCCAACCGCGACGCGCTGGTCGAGCTGAGCGGCGCCCTCCGAAGCGTCGCCGTCTCGATGATCAAGATCGCCAACGACCTGGCCCTGATGGGATCGGGACCTCGTGCGGGCCTGGCCGAGCTGCGCCTGCCCGAGCTGCAGAAGGGCTCCTCGATCATGCCGGGCAAGGTCAACCCGGTGATTCCCGAGGTCGCCATCCAGGTCGGGGACCAGGTGATCGGCAAC
>JAJTCK010000035.1 GCA_021323175.1 Solirubrobacterales bacterium
GGGTATTTCCGCCAGATAGGGGCGCCGTCGGGCATCTCCTCGTGCACGCTCGCGTTCGTGACCCAGGGTTCTGACCCGGTGTGGAGGACGTGGTCGATCCACTCGCTGTGCCAGGTGTTGTTGAAGATGGGATCCTGGAAGCTGGTGGTCGAGATGGCCTCGAAGTCCAAGTCGGCCCGCTTCTCTTCCGGCAAAGACTCGAAGATGGCGTTGCGGAGGCAGAGCTCCGGTCTCCAGACGGTTCCCATCAGCCGTTCTATGCCGCTGCCGAAGAACTTTTTCTCGTTGGCGTCGAGCCCCGGCCCGTCGTTTATGTCCCCGCAGACGATGAGGGGCACGTCCTTCGTCTGCGCGTCCGTCATGTAGGGGTCGAGGAACCCCAACCTGACCTGGGTGGCCTGGGCGAGGATCTTGCGCCGGTTGGCGTCGGCTATCTGCCACCACTTGCTCCACTCGTAGGCCCCGAAGATGCCCTTGCTCTTGAGGTGCAGCCCGAGGACGCGGAAGCTGCTCCCCTCCGCCGGATTGACCTGGACGTAGAGCGGCCTGCGCTCGAAGGCGTAGTTCTCGTCGATGCCGTCGTCGTCCGCGTCGTTTAGAAAGGCGTCGAATACCGCCATGCCCTGCGTGTCGAACGGCTCGAAGGGCGGGTCCGCGAACCCGCCACCGTCTACCCTTACGGCGACGCCGATGCACTGCGCCGAGCCCTTCGAGGGCTGCACCCAGGTCTGCCACTCACCTTCGACGTCCTCGTCGAAGAACAACTGCAACTCTCCGGTGCGGTTGGGTCCCTCGACCGCGACCACGACGTCCGCTTCGAGCTCGTCGAGCACCCCCGAGAGGTCATCCCGGCGCTGCCGCACGGTCGCATCTTGACTGTGTGCGGGCTTATCCCCGTCGGGCCTGAACTCGGCAGGGTCGTCGTCGTCCTCCACCGAGACGAACAGGTCGTTCATCCACTCCACGTTCCAAAGCAAGAACCTCGCGTCCGCCACCGTCGTCCTCCTCACCCGGTTCGTGCTGTTCCTCGCCGCGGCCCGCGCCCTTGCGTCGCCCGCGCCACAGGTGCGTGCTCCCGTCGGGGCCGCGCCCGAGCGTCCATACACACGTGAGGCGGGCACCGACTCGCGGCACCTCCTCCTCGTAGAGCTCGAGCGGCCGCCCCGGCAGGAGGATTCGCCCGCGCGGCGCGACCGGCGTGCCCTCGGGATCGCGCATGGCGCCGCGGGCGAGTCGCCTGAAGAGGACGGTGCCGGCGTCGTCGCATTCGAGCTTGGGCAAAAGCGGAATCCAGTTTCGTGGGACCGGGGTCTGGAGCTTGTAGCTACGCCCTCCGCCGGGCGGATCGGGCACGCTCCGGCGCGCGACCTCGTCCTCGTGACGGTCGAGCGCCCTGCCGGTCGCGCTCTGTACCGTCTTCTCTACAGCCCAGGCGATGTTGGCCAGCTCGTCGCGCAGCAGCAGTACTTCTTCCTCCGGTCTCGACTCCTGCGTGGCGGGAAGCGCGTCGAGCAGGAGCAGTGCGTGGCCGGCGTCGGCCGTGCCGGCGTCCGTCGCGAGCTCGAACATGCGCCAGTCGGTGCCCTCCCCGTCGCCGAAAGGCTGGAGTGAGATCTCGTCGCCAAAGGCGTCGGTGACCGTGACCGAATCTATCTCGCAAAGCGAGCCCACGTCCATCGCATCCAGCGGCACCGAGAACCAGTCGTTGCCGTAGACCGTGGCGAACTCGATCAGGACGAGCTTCAAGAGCTCGCTGGGGGCTGCGGCCACGGCGCCGAAGTCGACGCGAGCGTCCTCGATCTCCCACCAGCGCGGCGCGGGCATGCCGGGATAGCCGACAGGCGTAGGTATCACGACACGGCGGAAGTCCCTCGGCCCTCGGCCCGCTGGCGCCTGGCCGAGCGTGGCATCCCCTGTGGTGCGCCTTACGAACGAATACCAGTCGAGGTGGCCGCCGTCGTGTTCTCGCGCGTCGAGGGCGAGCTCGCCCGATCCGGCGGCGAACGAGTACTCCATCCGCCCGTCATCCCAGGCCGACTGATCCGGCAGAGGCTCGCTGAAGAGTCCCGCGCACCAGGCGTACCACTCGCGTACCGTAGCGAGCACTCCGGGGCGGTCGTTGCCGTCGATCGGCGGCCTGGGCGGCAGGTGCGGGTTATCCCCGAGCGCGACCTGGAAGTCGGCGTAGATGAGCGATCCGTCGGGCACGCGGCGGGTCGCAACGGCGAGGAAGCGGCGGCTCCCCGCGTCCAGCTCGTCGGTGTCGGCCGGATAGCCGAGCGGATACTCCCTGACGAAACGCTTGCGGTAGTCGTCGCTCTTTCTGGGGTCGCGAAGCCGCGCGTCGATCATGCGCAGCAGCTGAAGCCCCGCCTCGGCCGCCAGCCTGAGATCGCCGAAGGCCCGGTTGCCCCCGAGCGGCGGGAGCACACGCTCTCGCTCGCTTACCGCCTCGAGCGGCACGCCCGCGGGGACGTCCTGGGCCTGGCCTCCATGGGGCTGCCAGCGAGAGAGCGGCGTCGTTGAACCGTTCACCTCGACCCCTACCGGCGAGCCCGAGTCCTGGCCCTCCAGCTCGAGCAACTGCCACTGGCGCCCGAGCAGCCAGAGCGCGTCGTAGACCCTCGCCTCGAGCCCCAGCGCGAGCCCGGCCTCAAGGTCGCTCGTGCGCGCGTGGGGCTCGACACGGGTCCACGATGTGATCGACGCGCGGCCCTCGATGAGGATTCTGCTGCGCACGTCGGGGATGCTCTCGCCCCACTCGCTGGTGACCACGACGTCGCGCGGGCCCGTGGTCCGGAGATCGCGGAAGTCAGGCACCGTGGCGAGGATCCGGCCGTCGACCCAGCTCTCGGGCACGAGGGTCATGTCGTTGGCCGGGGCTTTCGGATCCCTGAGCTCCAGTGTTCCGCCGGCCCGCGCGCCGAAGGCCTGGCCCGTAATCGTTATGGTAACCCCGGGCGCTGGGCTCGGTGGGGTAACCGAACCCACCTTGGGCAGCTCGCCGACGAGGAAGTCGGTCGCGGCGCTCCGTTCCCAGGGCGTCAGCACGACGATGGGCCGCAGTCCTGCGCCGCCGAGCGCATCGAGTGAGGGCACCTTCACCGTTATGGAACCCGGCGACCAGCCGACGATTTCGGCCTCGACCTCGGTCGGACCAAGGGCCCGGAAGAGCACGGCCGAGCCCGCCGTCTGCCGCCCGAAGCGCTCGCCGGTGAGCGTTATCCTTTCGCCCTCCAGGCCGCGCGACGGGCTCGCGGCGCCGATGGCTGGCGGCGCGTCCTCCTCCAGTACGAAAGCTAGCGCCTCGGAGTCACCCGCATCGGTGTGGACGCCGACCTCGAGCGGACCTCCCGACCCGAACGAGTCGAGCGCGGGCACGCGGGCGTGAATCGTCCCGGCGGACCAATCGACGATCGTCCCCGGAACGGGTGCCGCCCCCGCGAGGGGCATCCTGAAGCGGACAGCTGAGACGGCCTTCCTCGGCCCGAACGCGCCGCCGGTGAGGGTTAGCTGCGCGCCGGCGCGGGCCGACGTTGGGGTGACGCTATCGAGGTGGGGTACTTCAGCCACGGCCCATCCCCACGCCCCTGCCGGCCAGGAAGTCGGTTGCCACGGTGATGCCCCTCAGGTTGAGCCCAAGGTAGGTCGCTGGCAGGAAGTGCCCGGCCTCCTGGAGCGCGTCGAGGTCGACCATCCGCACCTTGGCGAGCTCCAGCGTGGAGTGGACGGCCTCTTCGAGCGTCGCGAGCGTCCAGTTCTCGATGGACGGCGGGGGAACGGCGAGAACCATGGCCTGCGGCGGCGAAGCATTCGGCTGGTCGTAGTGGAGGGCCAGCCCGGTGGTCTTGGCGGGGGCCGCCAGCACCTCCGTGAACTCCTCGAACACGAGCCCGGCCAGCGTGCCGGCGTCGGGCGGGCCCGCAGGCAGGTGGGCGACGAGCGATACGCGCCCCACCGGCGGCTGACCGTTCGCGAAAGGCAAGCCGAGCCAGCGGTCGTTTGGGACGGATGGGAGCTGCTGGACGGCGAGGTCGAGCGTGTCGGCGCCGCCCAGAGCGTCGGCGTAGAGGAGCGCGTCACCGAGGCGCCGAGCCCCCTCGCGCACGCGGGTCAGCCTCTGGAACCAGCGGACGGCGGCGAAGCGATCGCCGCCCAGCAGACCCGCGCTCGAGCCGAAGCCAACGTCCAGTTGAGAGGGGTCGGAGGCGGGCGGTGCCACGTAAAGCGGTGCCGCACGGAAGCCGCTTCCGAACACGCAGCCGAGGCGCCCGATGGCGTGGTCGATCCGCGCCGGGGTGTCGCCCACAGGGGGGGCGTCGAGGTCTTCGAGTCGTGCCAGGCGCCGCTCTATCTCGGCCAGCGCGACCGAGGCCTGGGCGCCGAGATCCGAGCGGTCGGCCGCCCCGTCGCCGAAGGCGGAAAGCGGGACGGCGCCGGGCACGCCGAGCGCGCTTGCTTGCAGCAGCGCCGCCCGGAGCGCCTCTCCCGCCGGCGCGGCGAGCGCGGCTTCGAGCGCGGCGCGCCCGGCCCGCAGGGCGGCCTCCGCCGCCGCCGTGCGGTCCTCGATGTCAGCCAGGCGGGCCTCTGCGCTGCCAGGGGCCTCCGGAACGGAGAGGTCGTCGGGCGTGAGCGGGCGGGCGCCCGAGATGGCCTCGCGCAGGGACTGGGCCAGCTCCATGAGCTCGAGCAGCCCTACCTTTTGCTCGAGCTCAGGCTGGCGGCTTCCGACGACACGCACCCGCGCTTCGGGCGGCACCCCCGCCGGGCGCCTCCTGAGGGCGTCGTAGACGATGCGCTGCTCGATCTCCGAGAGCTGCGTGCGCTCGCTCGCGACGGCCGCGTACACCACGTCGAGCGGTGAGAGCGCGGGCGAGAGCTGGTCTAGCCGGCGCTCCTCGCCGGCGATCACGGCGTCGTCCTCGGGTTCGAGGTACTCGACGCGGTAGCGCACGCGCTTCGGGTCGCCGAGCAGCCGGCCGGCCCACGCGTCCAGCCGAGGCTCGGCGGCGGCCCGGCGGCCCACGTCCGGCTGCCAGCCAGGGGCGGGCAAAATCCCACCCGGCAGCACGACCATCAGGCGGTGGATCGCAGCAACGCCCGAGTGCGGGGTATAGATGGCCTCCAGCTCGGGCGGTGCGCCGCCGGGTCGGGACGCCGCCCCGAGCGCGGCCGAGGCGCGCTCGGCGTTGCCGCGTGCCATCTGGAACACGCCCTCGGTCACGAGTATGTCGCCGATCGCGTCGACCGCGTCGTCGAGTCCGTCGAGCACCTCCTGAAGATCGTCGCCCGCGGAGCCGACGGGCCAGTCGTCCGGGAGTTCGCGGCCGGCGTCCACCCAGCGCCGGTGCAGCTCGAGCCCGTCGACGACGTTCTGGGAGGCCACCCAACCGGAAGTAGCACCCGCTTCGGCCATCCCCGTGACCTGCAGCGGGGCAATCTGGCGGAGGTCTTGGATAAAGCGGGCGAGCCCGCCCTCCTGCAGCGAGCGCTCGAACCGGTAGCCAAGGAGTGCGCCGAGCTGGTGGCCGGCTCGCACACCGTCTAGCAGCGAGAGCGCCACGCGAACCCGCTCGGAGGAGAGGTCGATCCCGAAGGGACTTCGCGCTCCTACTCCTTCCGAGTGCGAGCGATAGCCGCTCGCGAGGATCGCCGCCGCGGAAGCGTGCGCGGGCGAGGGCGTGTGCACGTAGCCCGCGCTCCCGCCGCCGTCGCCGCGCTCGACGTTCTCTACCAGGCCGTAGGCCCCGAGGTGCAGGCCACCGGCGCCCGAGGCGCCGCGGATCGCCCGCAGGCGGCGCTGGGCGAACGAGGCGATCCAGGCGTCCAGGCGATGCGAGCAGAGGTCGAGGGTCTCGGCCGCGGCGCGTTCGAGCACCTCGATGGGCTGCCCGGCGAGCTCTCCGAGGGCGTCCTTGACGCTCGCGAGCAAACCCTCCGGCTGCGCGTCCAGCGCGGCGCCCTTCCTGTGGTCCTCGAGCCTGTCCCACGCCACGGGGGGCCGCGGCCAATCGAGGTTGTCGTCGATCTCGTCGATGCCGTAGAGCACCTGCTCGCCGCCGCGCCAGGGGTCGGCCGGCGGCATCTCGCCCGCCGACGTGAGGTAGGCCGCGAGGAGCGAGTGCCGCAGCAGCAGGTAGAGTAGCGGCCTCTCCCCAACTATCAAGTCGTCCTCGCGCAGCGCCTTCCATCCGGCGCCGCCAAGGAGCGAGATCCAATCCACAGGAAGCGGTTGGGAGCGGGGCCGGTCGCCCCGAAAGACCAGCGGGAGCTCGATCGGGAAGTAGTTCGCCGCGAACACGGTGTCGATGACTTTGGGATTCCAGCTCCCCAGCCCGTGGGCGCCGAGGATGGCGCGGGCCAGGGCGCGCTGCTCGGTCTTCCACTCGTCGCCTAGGAGCGGAAGATCTTCTTCCTCCAGCCTGTTGCGGATGAAGCGCCAGGCGGCTTCGACGAACTCCATCGCGAGCACGCTGCGGCCGCGGAAGCTGATCGAGGTTGGCTGCATGGAGAGCACGGTGAGGAGCGGGTTCTCGGCCGACTCCTCCAGCCCGGGCTCGTCGCCCACGCGCGGGACGCCGGCAACCGACGCGTTCCAGATCGGCCGCAGCGTCTCCTTGATGAACCTGGCGAGCGGCTCCAGAGCCCCCTCGCTCTCCGGAGCCCACTCGCCCAGCGGCACCACCGGCAGGAGACCGAGCGGCTGCCCGCCGATCCTGAGGACGGGCTGGGGACCGCAGCCGCGCACCCATTCGACGAAGTGCTGGCGTCCTGACTCCACCCTGTCGTGCGCGACCACGGGCGCAAGCAGGTGTTCGATGAAGTAGCCCCACGTCGCCGGCCAGAGGGCCGCGTTCATGTTGCGGCGCGCCCGCCGCAACGCCCCGCCATCGGCCGCGTGCGGGGTGCCGTCGAACAGCCTGGCCGCCTCGGACGTGAGCCCTAGCGCCCTTGCCGTCTCGTGGGCGTTCGTACCAACTACGGGAGGATCCGGCGCCTCCGTCGGCGGGGCCGGCGCGTCGTTCGAACCGGCCGATGCTGGCGGGTTGTTGGTCGGCGCGCCCTCCGGCAGGAAGCCGATCCCGCGCGTGTAGCGGTGGGCGGCAAGTGCTCCCGCCAGTTCGTCGGCACCCTCGGTGGCCGTCAGCGAGGTCTCCACCCCGACCACCACCAGGCGGGCGATGCGCGCCGGCGGCGGGTCAGGGAGGAGAACCTTGATCGCCATCCCCCGCGCGAGCGCCTCGTCGAAGTCGACCAGCCAACGAACCCCGGGATCTCGGGCAGCGTCGGCTCCGGCCGGATCTGGCCCGATCGGCAGCTCGAACGGTATGGGCCGGCCGTGACCGGAGGCCAGGAGTCCACCGTCGTCGTCGTAGGCGAAGGCGTAGAGACGGCGCGGCAGCAGGCGGCTACGCGCGGCCCGCGCCCACGGAGCGGAGCGGCGGATCGGGCTGCCCGCGAGGGTTGACCGGACGATCCACTCCGCGCGCGGCGCCCCGAAGCGCGTGGATATATCGAGCCACACGTCTGCCCGATCCGCGCCCGCGTCGCGGTAGCGCTCCCCAAGCAGCGCCTCCTCCTCGGTCAGCCGCCCGTCGTGGCTGTCCACGTGTATGGTGTCGGGTATCGCCCGCACCCACAACTCGTTGCCGCCGGCCATGAAGCGGGTCTGGAGTCCCAGCGGCAGCATCGCCACGGGCTCGGCGGGGAGGGTAGGCTCGCCCTCCAGAAAGATCGTCGCGGGGGCGCTGGTCCCCCACCTCGTCCGGATGCTCACCTGCTTCGGTCCGGGCGCTCCCGTCCCTTCCGGGAACAAGAATCGGATGCGCTCGCCGCGCCATTCGGCGATCTCGGCCGCCACGGTAGCGCCGCCCTGGCCCGCCACCAGCACCGCTCCCTGCGTGTCCCTGGTCGCGCCGAAGCCGGTGCCCTCGGCAAGGAGCACGTCGCCGGGCAGCGCCTGGACCGGTCCGCCGGGGCGCTCGGGGGCGCGTACGGCGTTCAGCGTCGGCGCGGAGGCGATCGAAAACGGCAGGCCGTTGCTCTCGCCCCAGAGCGTTCTTACCCGAACCAGTTTGTCGCCGGGGCCACCGAGCGCCCCAGCGGCGGGGACGGATATCTCGATGCGGGTCGCGCCCCAGCCGCGAACGGTGGCCGCGAGCTCGGCCCCAGATCGGTCGCCCACCAGCACCGCCGCCGTACCAAACTGCGCCATCCCGAATCCCCGGCCGTCCAGGATCACGGTGGCGCCCTCGGACGCGGCGGCGGGATCGACGCGCTCGAGCGCCGGAGCCGCCGGCTCGTGCACCGTGAACCGCGCACGTTGGCTCTCTACTCCGTCGGCGTTCCGCACCCAGAGGTCGGCGATGCCCCCCGAGCCGAGCGCGTCGAGCGCCGGTACGCGCGCCTCGATCCTCGTGTTCTTCCAGTCGTCGATCGGTGCGGGGGCCACCCTGGCGCCATCAGCGCGCAGCCTGAGTTGCACGGTGGACGGCGACTTTTGCGGGCCGAAGTTGCCGCCCTCTATGACGACCGGGGTGCCCGGCGTGCCTGCCCCGATCGAGAGGGTTGAGATCGCCGGCGCGGGCATGGCTACGCCTCCGCCTCTGGCAAGGCCGCCGACGCGTGGATCGCGACGCGCACCGGCCGCTGGTAGGTTATGGCGGCCATCTGGGCGGCGTCTTCTCCCCAGGTGGCCGTCGGGTCGTCGCGCCCGTCGAGCACCGGGAGGGTGACGGTCCGGCTCGTGAGCGGGCCCGCAATCCTCGCGTAGCGTACCGCCGATGGGTCCGTGCCCTCGGGGAACACGTCTGCCCAGTCCAGTTCGGCCCAGTTCGAAGGCGGCTCGTTCTCCTGTGTGACCTCCGGCTCATCCAGGCCGAAGCGCGGCGCGGTGGGTTGCTCCTGGATTACGAAGAACCAGCCGGGGCCGCCGTGGTCCCCACGGGCCTCCTCTATCGGCACCTCGAAGCCGAGGTAGGCGACGTCCGGGTCAATGGTGCCACGGAACGCCGGGAGGAGCTCCTGGGGGCCGGGGGCCGGCACCTGGTTCCCCTCGTCATCCGCCTTCAGCACCGCGCGGGCCATGTAGAAAGCAGTGTGCGGGTAGCGGTGGAGCAGGGCACCGCGGACGATCACGACGAGCATCCCCTCGCCGCCCACCCCTGAGGCGTTAGAGCCAAGATCCCCATCCCAGCCTGAGATCGGGGGTATCTGGACGCCGCCGGTCGGCGGCTGGCCGCTCCCGCGGACGTCCCAGAAGCTGTAAGCGAACGTGGCGGCCAGGTCGGTCGGTAGGCCACGCCAGTGAAATTCTCGGCTCAGCTCGTGGTTGACGCCAGCCATGTAAGCCTCGATAAAGCGAGGGTTACCGACGAGAACGCCCACGCTGTCGGCCTCGACGCGGTCGATCCCCGGCAGCAGCATCTCGGCGTCCACCGACGCTAGCGGCCCGCTCATCGCCTGCGGGAAGCGCAGCGTGCTCGCGCGCGGGCGCAGGGGATCACCATCCGCCGGGGCCTGCGGCACGAGCGCGAGCACCTCCCTCGGCACCGTCTCGTCGGGCTCGAGCACGCCGCCACGGCGCACCAGGCCGTGGGCCACCTGACCGAGGACGAGGGCCTGCCCGGCGGGCGGGGGCGCCTCGACGGTCGCTGGCAGGTGCTCCAGCAGTGCGTCCGTCGCCAGCTCGAAGCGATCGTTGATGCCGATAAGCCTGTCGGCGCGGCGTCCCGACTCGTCGATCTCCCAGCCGCCCCTCGCGGCCAGAGCCCGGATCGCAACCGCCTCAGGACCATGGGCGGCCCCCGGCGTGGGAACGGTCCCCTCGTCGGGGGAGTACGGGTCGTCGCCCTGGTAGAACCCCTTCTCCGGATCGGCGACCTTCTGCCAGCCGGCGCCCCCGGCGAGGTTTTCGCGCAGGTGCCGGAAGCGCGGCCCTTCGCCGCCGGGCGGCGCCGCGTGCTCGCCCACCTCGTCGAAGTCGGCACCACCCCGCGCCGGCCTGACGGGGACCCTGACCGCGCCGCCAGCGAGGTCGTGCGCGAGGGCGCTCGTGGCCTGTTCGGGCTGGCCCCAAACGCGGCGGCCGAGCGGTCCCGCTGGCCGCAGGAGGCGCCGGAACGGGGGCGAGATCGCCGATTCGGGGAAGATGCTCTCGCGGACGCTACCCCGCAGCGTGCGTCGCGAGGCCGGCGGCAGGCCGGCTGCGGTCAGCCGCACACGGCCGTGCAGCGGCGCCGTGAGCCTCAGGGTGGCGGCAGCGGCCAGGTCGTTCAGTTGATCGTTCTGGGCGGCTTCCTGGCCGTTCAGGTGCTTGTCGCGCACGGCTGATGTGGTCGTCCTGGCCAGCTGGGCCTGGCGTAGCATCGCGTTCGCCCGCTCGAGCTCGCCGGCCTGATCCCACGCAGACGCCACGAACTGCTCCTGCAGCCGCTGTACGACGAGCGCGCCGAGACCCGCGGCCACACGCCACGCCGGGTCGAGGTTGAGGTCGCGCAGCCAGGCGCGGGGCGCCCCGGGCAGCTCGCCATCCGCGCCGGCCTGAAAGTCGCCGTAGATAGGGGGCCTCAGCACGGTCTCATCGACGCCGGGAGGCAGTTCGATCAGGTCCTCCAGCAGCTCCTTGAAGTCGTCCTCCACGCCGACGGGCCACCCGTGCTCGGGGACCTCGGGCGAGGTGAGGGCGCCCTCCAGCGGCAGCTCGGTCGGTCGTGCCAGATCGAGATCGTCGAACTCCGGGGCCGGGTCGCCGATGTCTAGCGGCAGGGCGCCGATATCAGGGCCGAGGCGTCGGGGACGCAGGCGTCGTACCAGCAACTCGAAGTCGCCCACCCCGGCCGTGGTGAACTCCCAGTGGTCGTAGACGGGAAGCTCGAAGCTCGTCCCCGACCATCCCCCTGGCGGGGGCCACGCCGGCGGCGAGCCGGCCTCGACGGGATCGCCAAGCCCCGCCTGCACGCCTGCCCTGTACGCCGGCACGAGGCAGGCGAGGTACGCCTTCTGCGGCATCAGGCGGCGCGGGCACAACAGGCGCGAGAGGGTGAGCTCGGGCGGCCCGCCGAGCGCTTGTGCCGGGGTTGGCGACGTGCCGACGAGCTGGGCGTGCGCCCACGCCCACGACTCCGCCAGGTCTGGCAGCTCGTCGCGCGCCATCTGCGGGTCCATGGTCAGCCACGGCTGGGGCCTGCGCGGGTCCACCTCGATCCGCGCGTGCTCGCGGCGGACCACCACGAGCACGAGCCAGGGGGACACGCGAGGGGTGCTCGGTTCCGGGCTGAACAGCCACGGGAACTCGGGCACGTCGAACTCGATCAGCGGGAAAAAGTTGGGCTCGAAGTCGGTCGCGCCGGGGCGCGGCTCCCGGCGGATGATCTGGCGTCCGTCGATCTGGACGACGTCCCCCGGGCCGTAGAAGCGCAGCGTCTTATCCACGGGTTCTGTGTCCGTCGCGCCCTTCCTCACCCTCAGCCTGACGGGCAGCGTCGCGTGCCCGTCCCCGCTACCCTGGGAGGGGATCGCCGCCGCGAGCCCCCGCCGCGACCACGCGAAGAAGCTGTAGCTCTCCGGCGTGCCGCTCACAAGGACGCCACCTCCTCCCTGCGAACCACCTGTAGCTCGTCGCGATCCGGACGCGTTCGCAGGCGCTCCATGGCGCCGGTGTATGTCCCGTCGAGGCCCGCCACGCCGGCGGGCTCGAGCACGTCTCGCCTGGCCACGACGTAGTCCGGCTCCGCCACCGCAGGACCGCGCTCCTCGGGGGCGAACTTCGCGCGACCCTGGTCACGCACCTCGGCCGTGCCGGCGGGTCCGTGCTCGGCCAGGGCTGCCACCCTAGCGCCGTCGGGCCGGTAGCGCTCGGCCACCGTCCCGGGCCGATCCACGTCCAGGATCACAGACTGCTCGTATTCGAGCGGCGTCTCCTGCACGTAACCCACCCGCGCCGGGCCCGAGGGGTTCAGATGCACTCCCGAGATCATCCGCTCGAAGGAAGGGCTCGAAAGCTTCTCCGCATCGCCCATCCGGCGGAACTGCGCCGGCGCGAAGTAATCGCTCGTCTTCGGACCGAGCTCCAGCCCTACTGCGCTTTCGATCTTGAAGCTGTCGTAGTCCCTGGGCGGCACGGCGCCGAACAGGTCGAGCTTTCGCTCCAGGGGGACCACGCGCTGGGAGACGGCCAGGCTGCCGAGCGGATGCGCAAGCACCTCCCCGGCTTCCGCCTCCCCGCGCAAAACGACCATGCGGTCGCCGTCCGGCGGGAGCTGCGCGGTCCAGCTCGCCGGTGCGAGAAGGTGCTCGCGCAGCTTACCCCAAACGTCCTCGCGCGCGAGGGCGGGCGGCTCCTCGGCGCGGCCGATGGTGGCGCGGAACGGGATGGAGATGCTGATGAACAGTAGCTTGAAGCTCGCCTCGCCCCAGAGCACCCAGGGCGCCGGCCCGACCAGGTGCACGTGGATGTCAAGCCCCACGAGCGTCGTGGCGCCGCGCTTGAGCGCCAGGTGGGCGTAGATCTCCGCGAGAAGTCGGAACGGGGAGAATTGGATCAGGGTGTCGAAGCCGAGTCCGCCCTCGAGGCTGAAGCCTGCGGCCTCCACGTAGAGCTCGAGGCGAGCCCCCACCTGCACGGTGTTTGAGGTGAGCGCGAAGTACGCCTCCATGCGCACGCGGGGGTTTGAGCCCGTCGAGAGCGCCAGGGCCAGGCGGCGCAGCTCGGGGAAGCCTGGTGGCGGCCTGTAGGCGGGGTGGAAGCCACCGAGCGCCATCGCGAAATCCGGGGTCGTGCCCCAGCTGGCGCGCGCCGCCATGTCGCCCGTCAGCGCGAAAGGCCCGACCCGCGAGTCGTAGAGCGAAGCGTCCACCGAGAGCTCGCCGCGGTCGAAGTCGATTACGCCGAGCACGTCCAGGTTGATGCTTACTATCGCGTGTTCCGGGTCGGGCAGCGCCGCACGGAGGCGGCCGAGAACGATCAGCCGCAAAGGCGCCGGCAGCTCCAGGATCAGGGCGATCTCGATCGTAAGCAGTGTCGGCGTACCCCAGCCGATCAGGGCCATCGGGCCGAAGGCGTACCGGTCCGCCGCCGGCGGGAAGACGGTCTGCAGCGCGCTGACGATCTGAGGAGCCCGCGGCGTCGGGTCGTCGGGCGAGAAGAGAATCGGGTCTAGCGCCTTGTTCCGAATGCCGGTCCTGAGCGCGTCCACGGCCACGGTGCGGTTGATGGCGAGCAGCCCCCCGACGCCGTTGAGGGTGAACCCGAACCCGAGCTGGATCGGCGCGAACCCTGAGGCCTGCACGATCACGAGCAAAGAGAAGCCGCGCGACCCGTCCGGCATCCGGGTGGTCAGAAGCCCGATCGCGTTCAGTGTCAGCCGCTCGAACTCGAGGTGGAGCGCGCCGGCATACTGCTCGTTGTCCGGATCGAAGAACAGGAACCCACCGCCGGTAACCGCGCCGGCGTCGATCGACAACGCCGCCCCTGACGGTGGCTTGAAGGCCATCTGCGCATCGGCCGGCCCGAGGTTCCCGCCGTCCTCGGGGAAACCGATCGTCGCCTGCATTCCAAGACGCTCGACGGCCGCCCGCACGGGGCCCAGATTCAGTCCCGCCGTTGCGGAGAGTTCCGCGTTTATCTCCTCTTCGGCACGGAGCTCGATGCGTATCTGCTGAACGCTAAGCGGCCCTATCACGAGGTTCAACGGCAGCGTCGCCTCGAGGGACGCGCTTCCGCGAAAAAACACTCCCTTGCGCTTCGACCAGCCGATCCCGGCGTCGAACTCGCTACGCAGGCCGTCACGCGGAAGCACTTGCTGGAGGAAGCCGTCGCCGTCTTTCGGCACCACGACGAGCGCGGCCCCGCCGGCGTCGGCACGGACTTCCACGTCGTCGGTGTCGCCCTCGCCGAACCATCCGGCGAGGGTCAGCGTGACGTCGTGAATCTCCAGCCGCGTCCCCGTCATGCTGCCCACGCGCAGGGCGCTGCCGTCGGTACTCGGCTCGCGCTTTGCCTCGGCGTTCAGGCGCAGCGTACCGCTCACCCCGTCCGGCACGGTGAGCCCCGCCTTACCCACCGCGAAGCCCTCAACGGCCGCGCCGAGACCGATTTCCAGCGTCCAGCCGACCGCCTCGGTCTCCAGCTCCAGGTCGCCCCAGGGGGAGACGACCATGCCGAGCCCACCGCGCTCCTCCGGCGAGAGGGCCACGGTGAGCCCCAGCTCGGCGACGTCCGTCGGGACGCCGATCCGGGCGCTCGCCGTCAGCATCCTGGCCGCCAGCGCGTTGCCTGCCGGGCCAAAGTCGGGAGCGTCGCCCTCCCTGATCCCGTACACGGCGTTCAATCCAAGATCACGCAGGAGGGCCGCAACGCGCGGGAAGAGCTTCTCCGCGGCGGCGTCCGCGGCGACCGCGGTCTCGAGCCCATCAGGGAAATACTCGAGGCCGAGCGTGCCGAGCGGATCGCGCAACAGGTCGGAGGTCCGATCTAGCCGAAGCCGGGGACGGCTTATAGGCAGCCGCACCGGCGGCCCCTCCGCCGGGATCGGCGCGCTCGGCGGTTCATCGTCGGAGGGCATGATCAGGGTGAGCAACACCGCGCTGCTGTAGACGGCCGGCCGGCGCCGGCGGAGGTAGTCGACGGTCACGAAGGTCAGCAGATCATCGACCAGCAACTCCGCCGGCGGCGCGCCCGGGAGCGTGCCGGCGCGCAGGGTTGGCGGGAGGTTAGTGGCGGCTTTTACGGCATCATCGGCCACGCCGAGGGCGCGCGCCAGGTCCTCGAACGAGTCGGGCGGGGTGGAAAGCAGGCCGATGACCCCCTGCACGGCGGAGCTCACCTCCGCGAGCCACCCCTCGAACTCGCCGGCCGGCATGCCGCTCAACGCTGCCGGATCCCAGCCGAGTTGCTCGAGCACCCTTCGGCGCTGCCAGTCGCTGGCCGCCGCCGCGGCCAGCGGGCTCACGAGCTCGGCGGCCTCTTTGACGAGATCCTGTCCGAAGTTCTCGCTCACGGGATCGGCACCGTGAAGTCGGGAGCGGGGGGAAGACCCGTAGTGTCCAACGCGAAAGAGCCGCGCGTGGTCGCAAGCGCGCCGAGCGACGGGTCGAGGGCGTAGCGCCGAGGATTGGTGCCCCAGGCCCCGGGCCAGTCCCTGACGTAATCCATCGTGTTCCGGAATTCGCCCCCGATCGCGGTGTAGCGCTGCTCGATGCCGCCGAGGAGCGCGGTCTCCTCGGCGTCGCCCCAACCTGAGGGCGGCCCGGCCGTCAGACCCGCTAGGCCGAAGGCCTCGCGCAGGCGGTCGCCCGCGCGGAAGCCATCGGTGGTGCTGTACCTGACGACGTTCGCCGGGTAGCGGATGTGCCAGCGCAGAAGCCACCCCGCTGCCCGCTCGGACGTGTAGACCTCGCCGATGGTCGCGTTGGGTGCGCCGGGGACGTCGTTGGTGCCCGTAACACCCCAGGGCGACGAGAGGATGTCCCTCAGCCGGACGCGGGCCATGTGCCACATCCGGCGCCGGTAGGCCGAGTTTGTCCTCCCGGCCATCTGGAACCGGTAGTACCAATGCCAACTCTTGTAGTAGTTACCCTCGTCCTCGTCGTACGGCACGGGGTCCCAGCCTCCGCCGTCGTTCTGCCTCGCCACCCAGCTCGCGTACTTCCGGTCGCGCTTGAGCAGCGGTTGGCCGTTCGGAACTCCGTTCGCGTCCTTCCATTCCCCCTTCACGTTCAGGCCGAAGCGCGTAAGCGTCCTGGCGAAGGCTTCGGGCTCGTGTTCGCGGAGGTACGACAGGTAGCCGCACAGCTCGCCGTCGTCGACGGCGTGGGTACCCACATCGACGAGGCCGAGGGTCCAGTGGCACGGTCCCTGCGAAACGAACGCGTTGTCGTAGGCGTTAAGCGAGTCGAAGAACCCCAGGCATTCGACCTCGGACGCGGCGCGGACGGCCTTGTACGTCGCCCGCGTCGGGCCCGAGGCCGGCAAAGGCGATCCAATAAGGTCCTCGGGAAGCAGCTCGGCGCTCGGCCAGGTGTGGTTAGGCGGGAGGGAGGCTGGCCCGGTAAAAACCGCACTAAGGGCGCGCCAGTCGCCGATCACCCTGATCTCCGGGTGGCCCGCGATCTCCGGCGTCCGCGACGCGGGGATGTCCCTATCGTAGTAGCCGCTGTAGTCGCGCGCGAAGACGCGCGGTGCCCCCGAGTTGATCTCCGTGTGGAGCCACATGTTGTCCGCCGGCCCTGGCTTCAATCCCGGGGTAGTCCCCGCCGGCTGCAGGAAGATCCTATCGAGCTCTAGCTTGCCGCCGACCGTCTTGACGGTCCACGCCTCGATGATCACGGGACAGCGGTAGCGCTTGCGAACCCACAGCGAGATGAGGTCGCGGGTGTCCTGGTTCACCACGCCGCTGACTGGACCGGTGTAGCGACGCGGGTTGGCGACCTGCTCGAGCCGCGCAGAGTAGGGCGGTCCCGCCGCCACATCCTTCTCGCGCGCCAGCTTCGGCATTCCGGCGTAGATCTGGAACTCGCGGACCGCCCACTCGACCTGGCGGCCGAAGCTGCCGTCGTCCGTCCCGACGAGGTCGAACCCGAGCGTCTTGAGGTTGCGCTGGAGTTGCCTGACGAACGTCGGCGGGTTCGCAACCGAAGGCTGCGGAGCTCCTCCGTAGACGGCGGGCTGCGCGCCGCTCTGATCCCTGTCACCCCGGCGCAACGAGTGATCGCCGTACATGTCGGTCGTCATGTCCGCATCGAGCCGGGTGAGCGGCGCGGCGGCGCCATCGGGAAATAGCCGCCACCAGAGCTGCTGGGTCACCTGCTGTGGCCCCTCCTCGGGCCACGCGAAGGTGATCTCGCCGATGTTATTGTCGGCCACGACTTCCTTGCCGTTGCCCCACTCGGTCATGTATCCGCGGTGGTTTGCCGTCGCGTTCAGGTACTGTGCGAGCGCCGCGCGACGGTCGCCGCGCGGCGGGAACGAGACGGGGGTTACGACGCCGCCCCGCGCCGCCACGGGATCCGGCTCCTCGTGGTGCTCGTAGTCGATCTTGTAGCTCCATTCGGGGACGGCGGTAACGTCAGTGTCCTCGTCGGCCTCGGCGACGGCGGGCGAGCCGCTGATCGTCCACGGCAAGAGCCCGAGTAGCCACCTGCCGACCTGCACCGATCCGCCGCCAGCGTTCGCCCAGCCGTAGCGGCGGGTCGTGGGCACGCCTTCGCCGAGCTGGAAGCCGACGTCCTGGAGGATCGCGGCGCCCTGGTTTCTTAGCGAGCTCGACGTAAGCTGGGCGATAGCCGCCTTGGTCCGGCCGCCACCAGCGACGCCGTAAGGCTTCTCGGCCCGGTAGCCCGCCCTGGCTACAAACCCGTAGTGCACGTCGCCTGACAGTATGACCACGCGACTGCGGCTGATCCCGTCGCCGCCCGCGGGCGCCCTGGTGCCGAGATGCGCGATCAGCTTCTCGACCGCCGCGTCCTGCAGCTGCCAGGCTTCGGAGTCCGTCCCCGCGGTGCTTAAGGCTCCCAGCGCGCCTAGGATCGGGAGGTTCTTCAACCACTCGACCCAGAACAACCACCGCGCCCTGTAGCGCTGGAGGGCGATCACCTTGGGATGCCCTAAGACAGGGGTGCCCGAGATCACGATGGTCACGCCGCCATCACCGACGTAGGGAACGCCATCTATCTGCTCCTGGAAGGCGGCACCGGTGAGCAGCAGCGCCGGCGGGTCGTAGTCGTGGTTCGGATAGACACGCCGCGTTCGCGTGTCGAGCGCGATGACCTGGTGTTTGCCCCACCTCGCACTGTAGTGCCAGTCGAGCGCGCCTTCAGGCCGGACGGGCGTGGGCCAGCTCGCGGGATCAGGGCTAGGGCCGGTCGGTGGCGTCGTGAAGCCCTGCGGCAGTCCGACGCGACGTGCGATCTCGTCCGCGCTCGCGCCGGCGTTGCCGTCCCAGCCCGAGACAGCGCCGAGCAACGCCCGCCCCGGGGCCCCTGCCGTCGTGCCCTCGGCGAACCGCTCCGGGGTGTTGCCCCACGCCTGAAAGATAGCGTACGCCGCCAGCGCGTTGGCGACGATCCGCCGGCCCAGGTTGCTCGTGGAGTCCGCGTCCTTCGGCGGCCCCGCCACCGCTTTGCACCAGCTGAGCGTTATGTACCAGTCGTCCGAAACCTCGTGGTCGTCGAACATCGTGAGCACGGGCACGTTCGCGAGCACGCGCCTGACGCCCTGCAGACCCTGCCTGAACTGCTCGACGGCCGCACGATGCTGGTTGAAAAGCGATCGACCGGGTGCGGTGGGTGATGGCGACACGTGGATGTCATCATACTCAGGCAGCTGCGCGGGCCAGAGTACGTCCGACCAGCCCAGCAGGTACATGAGGCAAAACTCCGGAAACGCGAAGAGATGGCTGTCGCCAGGGTCCGCGGTCAGCCCGGCGTCGCGCCTGGCGATCATCTCACGCGTGCCAGGCTTCACCTCCGAGGCGTTCTTGTTGATCTTGGGAAGCATCTCGTCGCGCCCGAAGAGCGCGAGTCCGGTCTTCTGGATCACCTCTAGTACCGCGTCGGCAACGTCGTCGGCGTAGATCTGGTCGCCGGTCAACAGCAGCTGGTGAGGACGGTCCATCGGCCGGGCAACGGAAGCGGCAATTACCGAATCCAGGATCGGCAGCGCGTCTTTGCCCTGGCCGTTCGCCTTGCGACACGAGCCGTGGAATATTCGCAACCTGGAGAGGTCCGCCGGGGGGACGGCGAAGCTCGGCAGCGCCGGATTGGCAGACCCCGCGTACGTCAGACCCTTCTTCGCGGCGTCGGCGGTGGCTGCCCACACCCCCGGCTGCATCAGCCCCGCGCTGTCGATCAGGACGTCGTAGGTGTAGACCTTTCCGGGGCTGAGCGCGGCCGCCGCCGTAACGGTGGCGACGTACAATTTGCTGCCGAGTTTCACCGCCGCGCGCGATCCGCTCGCCACCTGGGCCGAGCCGTCGAAGACGCGCAGCTCGACGTTCGCGGGCACGCGAAGGGCAACGAACGCGGTGACGCCGGTTCCCTCGACCCGGCGCAGTACCGGCCCCGCCAGCACTCGCGGCAGGTCGTCGATCTGGGGCACCGACCAGGCCACGGCGCGCTATCGTCCCCTCGCCGGGGGAGCCGCCAAATTGGCCCGCAAAGTGCAGGGCCGGCGCGCCTTCGGCAACCGCCATGAACAGAACATCCCGACTTCTCCCCGTCGTCGTGTTCGACGACTCATCGCGACCCCCAATTCTGCGCCACCTTATCCGCATTGGTCGAAAGTGAAGGGTACTGTGTACGAAGATAATGAATCCGCGATGAATCCGCGATGAATCCGCGATGAATCGCCGTTGTAGATGGGAGCCGCGTTACGCCCGGGTTTACGAATCCCTCGACCGCGCGCGGTGCTCGGCAGACTTTGCGTCCAACAAGCCTAGCGGCGTGAGGCGCGAGGCGGGGGACGGACCACGGGGACTACGCGCTGGCGGTCAGGTAGGTCAGGACGGAGCGCTTGCACGTCTCGCGGTATTTTTCGTGCGTGTCCTTCCAGTCTTTCTCCTGGATCCACTGCGTGAAGCGACCATCTACGAGGGCGCGCACGACCGTCGACGCCTCCTCGGCGGTGTCGGCTTCCGCTATGGCCCTGCGGATGCGTTGGGCGACGCGGGCGAGGACCCACCTCATGGTCAGGAGCGTCAGGTTCTCCTTCGAGTCGAAGTAGTAGGGCAGGATGGCCTTGCTCACCCCGCTTCGTCGGCGAC
>JAJTCK010000107.1 GCA_021323175.1 Solirubrobacterales bacterium
GGCAAGCTCAACGAGTCGGCCGGCGAGGAGCAGGTCCGAGAGCTCGTGGACTGGGCCCTGCCGATCCAGGAGCGCCACTTCAGCGAGGCCCGCACGGGTTCCCTCACGCTGGCTGCATCGGAGGACCCGAACGAGGAGTCATGAGCGGGACTTGACTGCCCCAGCAGCGGACGGCCGGGGCGGTCGCCTCGGCCGTCTTACGTGCGGGCCGCCGGTTTGGCGGGCACACTTAGGGGAACAAGCCGACCATGCCCGACTCAACCGACCTGGAAGCCCCTGAAATCTCGATCGCGGACCGGCTCTGCTGGATCTTCGGCTCCTCGCGCAGCGGCAGCACGTGGCTGCTCCGGATGCTCTCGGGGCTCGACCGCGTGGTGCCGATCGACGACCCCCACCTCGGCCACCACCTCGGCGTGTGGCGGCCGATCCCGCTGGCCTGGGCGAACGAGGACGAGCCGCCGGAGTTGAGGATTCTCGCCGACTTCAAGCGCGACCACGACGACTACTTCTTCTCGGACCGCTACCGCGACGCCTGGATGCCGGCGCTCAGGGAGTTGATCCTCGCGCGGTTCGGCGCCCAGGTGGCCGACACCGCCCGCCAGCTGGACATCGACCGCCCGATCGTCGTGGTCAAGGAGCCGGCTTCGCACGTGGCGGACTGGCTGCTCGAGATCTTCCCCGGTTCGCGGATGATCTTCCTGCTCCGAGACGGGCGGGACGTCGTCGACTCGTGGCTTGACGCCTACAAGGAGGGCAGCTGGGCCACCAGCGAGGGCGCGTATCCCCTGTCCACCCGCCGCGAGCGCGAAGCGCTGATCCGCTGGCAGTCGAGCGTCTGGCTGCGCCGGACCGAGGTCGTGCAGCGCGCCTTCCGAGCCCATGACCCCGCACGGCGCGTGATGGTCCGCTACGAAGACCTGCGCGCGCGCCCCGCCGAGGAGCTGCTGAAGGTATGCGGGATCGTGAGCGCCGACCCCCCGATGAGCCGCATCGAGGAGATCGTCAACAGCAGGTCCTATGAGAGCGTTCCCGTCGAGCAGCGCGGCAGCGGCCAGGCGATCCGGCGGGCCGAGCCAGGCGGCTGGCGCGAGCACATGAGCGAGCGCGAGCAGGCGGCGATGCACGAGATCCTCGGGCCCAAGCTGGTGGAGCTGGGCTACATGAGCGACGCCGAGGCCGCCGCCCGGGCCGAGGGGCATGCGGCAGCCTTGCCGAGCGCCTCCTGATCTGAGCTGAGCTCCAGCTCACCCCGGCGGTAGGGGGTGCTCCGCCACCACGCGCTTCGGCAGGACCAGGAGCGCCCCGCGGTCGGCGTCCAGGTCGGTGTCAGCGGAGAGCGCCGCGTCCAGCTCCAGGATCACGCGGCCCTCGAGGTCGGCGCCGCGCTCGTGCAGGTAGCGCAGCAGGCCCTCTCGCGTCGGGAATGCACTGACCCCCCGGCGCCGTATCCGCGTGATCGCCCCCTGTCCCTCGCAGGAAGGGCACCTCATCGGCCCCCGGCGCCGGCCCCCGCAGGCGGGGCAGAGCGCCCTGGGGCCCTGCGCGCACGACAGGCAACGCCCGCTGACGGTGCCCGAGCCACCGCACTTGTCGCAGGGGCCGTGTTCGGGCAGGCCCCACGGCGTGGACCACTGATGCCGGCTCCGCAGCACCTCTGCCGGATCCTCGCCGGAGGAATAGAGGTGAAAGCAGCGCATCCCTTCCTTCCCTATTCCCGCGGTTCGCCGGGACGAAAGCGGGTAGCAGCGGATTGCACGCCGCCGCCTGATCGCGGCGACTGAACGGAACACAAGAGGAGGAAAGGCAATGGGCACGGAGGAGACCGGACAGGTCACCGGCACCAAGGACAAGGACTACAACATCATCTGGTTCACCGAGCAGTGTCTCAGCAACGCACTGCGCCTGGAGACCTACATCGACGACGCGCGCAGGGAAGGTGACGACGAGCTCGCGGAGTTCTTCACCCGCGCCCAGGGCGAGAGCCGCAAGGGCGCCGAGCAGGGCAAGCAGATGCTCGCGCAGCGTCTCTCCAAGGTGGCCTCCTAAGGAGGCCGCCGGCCGGGCTCAGAGCCGGGCGCGCGCGGCCCGCAGGTCGCCGACCAGCATCGCCATCGCCGAGTCGCGGTCCTCGCCATCCGCGCGCAGGATCGCCGACGGATGAAGCGTCGGCATCGCGGGAGGGCCAAGACGGGAGGCCTCGACCCGGCCGTGGTCCCGCATGACCCTGGAACTCGGCCCGAGGACCGCCTTGACGGCGGTCGCCCCGAGGCAGACGACCAGCTCCGGTCGCACCACGTCCAGCTCGGCCTCCAGCCACGGCGCACACGCCCTGATCTCCTCGGCCTTGGGGGACTGGTGGATCCGGCGCTTCCCTCGCGCCTCCCACTTGAAGTGCTTGACGACGTTCGTGACGTAGGCGTCGCCGCGCTCTATGCCGGCCGTCTCGAGGGCGTCGTCCAGCACCCGTCCGGCCGGGCCAACGAAGGGACGCCCCTCGCGGTCCTCGCGATCGCCGGGCTGTTCGCCCACCAGCAGCACGCGAGAGCGCTTCAGCCCCTCGCCGAAGACCGTCTGGGTGCCGGTCTTCCAGAGGGGACACGCGCGGCATCCGGCCGCGGCCTCCCGCAGGGAGCGCAGCGAGGGCCGCGGGGGGACCAGCGCCTGCGCGCCTCCCTCCTCGTCGCCTGTGAGCGGAAGCTGCGCCATGGGTCTCCGGTACCCGGTCCCGGCACCGCCAAAGCGGCCCTGGCCCGCTCGGCGCCTGTCGAGATTAGTTGCGTCTTTGACGGGGTAAGGACTACCCGACAGCGGTGGGCGGTGTCTTCGGTTGCGGAGGTGCCGCCCCCGGGGCTCCGGCCACCGGTGCCGGTCCGATCGCTCCGAGGGCTCGGGGCGGCCAGGCCATTCGGAGGGGCGGAACCGAGACGGACTCGACTGGGGGAGGAGAGCCTCGCGGTCGACCCAAGGAAGGCCGAAGATCAACCCGAAAAGCCGAGGAGCCCTGTGGGGAGCGACCCGATGAGGTTCGCCGAGTGACCCGGATCGCGGATAACCCGTCGCCCGGGGTTAAAGAACACCTGGCGGGCGAGAAGGTGCTGTTGAGGCGCCATGCACAGAATCCGACACCCGCCCTGCGCGCGGAGCTGGTCGGGCGCTTCATGCCGCTCGCGCGGCGGCTCGCCTCGCGATATGCCGGTGGCGCCGAGCCCTTCGACGACTTGCTCCAGGTCGCGTGCCTGGGCCTGGTCAAGGCCATAGACCGCTTCGACCCCGGGCGCGGCACGACGTTCTCCACCTTCGCCGTCCCCACCATCCTCGGCGAACTGAAGCGCCACTTCCGGGACCGGGGTTGGTCGATCCGCGTGCCCCGCGACGTCCAGGAGCGCATCCTCAAGGTCGAGAAGGCGCTGGCCGAGTTGCCTCCCCGTCTGGGGCGCTCGGCGACGGTTTCGGACGTCGCCGAGAAGCTCGACCTCACCGAGGAGGAGGTGCTCGAGGCCATGCACGCTTCCCAGGGCCATCACTCCCTGTCCCTTGACGTCTCCCCGTCCGTGGACGGTGAGGAACCCTCGCCGCTGCGCGAGCGAATCGGCGAGGTGGACCTGGGCTACGAGGCCGTCGAGTACGGCGCGGCGATCGCGCCGGCCCTTGCTGAGATTCCCGAGCGCGACCGGAAGATTCTTCACCTTCGCTTCGTCGAGGACCTGACCCAGCGCGAGATCGCGGCCCAGGTCGGGATCTCGCAGATGCACGTCTCGCGCATCCTTCGGTCCACCCTGGAGCGCCTGCGCAGTGAGGCTGACCCCGACGCGGTGGCGGCTTCTGACGGTGGGCGCGCCGCCTAGAAACTGACCGGCAGCGTCTTCAGCTGGTTAAGGAACGCGGACACGGCCGGCTGAGGCTCGCCCGCCGGCCGCATCCGCGGGAACCGCGCGAGGGTCTCCTCGAACATGATCCGCAGCTCAAGGCGTGCCAGGGCCGCGCCCAGGCAGAAGTGCCGGCCACCGGCCCCGAACGCCTGGTGCTCGGGGTTGCGCAGCACGTCGAAGCGGTCAGGATCCTTGTACCTGGTCTCGTCCCGGTTGGTCGAGACGTACCACATGAGAACCTTGTCGCCCTCGGCGACGGGGGAGCCTGCGACCTCGGTGTCCCTGGTGGCCGTGCGGCGGAAGTGGGCGAAGGCGGGATACATGCGCAGGCACTCCTCGACGGCGGCACCGATCAGCGAGGGGTCCTCGGCGAGCATCCGCATCTGTTCAGGATGCTCCAGCAGCGCACGCATGCCGCTGGTGTAAGTCGCCTTGGTCGAGTCATTGCCGGCGGCGACCAGCAGGAAGAAGCCCATCACGATCTCGTGCTCCTCCAGGCGCTCGCCGTCGACCTCGGCGTGGACCAGAACGCTGGTCAGGTCGTCGGTCGGGTTCTCGCGCCGGTCGGCGATCATCGCCCGGCAGCGCTCGAAGATCTCCGGGATGTCCTCGTTCAGGATTTGATCGACCCCGCCCGGGTTGAGGTCGTCGTCGCCCAGCCCCAGGGCGGAGTTCATCAGAGTCGCCCAGACCCGGTCGTCCTGCTCCGGGATGCCCATGAAGCTGCCGATCACGCGTGAGACGACCGGCTGGGCCACCTCGCTCACCAGGTCGCACCCGCCGCGGTCGGCAACCCCGTCCAGGACCTTGGCGGCGATCTGCCTGATCGCGCCCTCGTGCTCGGCGATCCGCTTGGGGGTGAACCCACGCTGGAACAGGGCCTTCAGGCGGTCGTGCTTGGGCGGGTCCATCCCGATGAACATCGCGCGCTGGAGCTCCAGGGGGACGGCGTGGGTCAGGCCGGTGACCCCCCCGAGCTCCGACGAATACGTCTCCCAGTCCAGACTGACCTCGCGCACGTCATCGGCGCGCGTGACCGACCAGAAGCCCTTTTCGTCGGGGTACTCGTTGATCTCGCTCCAGTGAACGGGGCAGCGCCCGCGCAACTCCGTGAACATCTCGTGCGGCGGCCCC
>JAJTCK010000108.1 GCA_021323175.1 Solirubrobacterales bacterium
CCGCCCTCACCGCCTCCCTTGATGCCGTCCGGATTGAGATGGGTGGGCACCACCATGTGCTCCACGACGATCTCCGGGACGTTCTCGTCGCCTGGAAGCAAGTACTCCATGAAATTCGGGTTGCGCGGCTGAGCGTCCTCGTCGTAGACGACTTCCTCGAGCAGCGCTCCGCCGACGCCGAAGGCGACACCGCCCTGTACCTGGCCGTCGAGGATCAGGGGGTTGATCACCGTGCCGGAGTCGTTGACGACGTGATGCTCGAGCAGGGTGACGATGCCGGTCTCGGGGTCCACCTCCACCTTGGAGACATGCATCCCGTAGGCGAAGGTGTTGGTTTCGGGGTGGAACACGTCGGTGGCCTCGAGCCCGTACGCCGCGATGCCGTGCGGCAGCGCCTGCCCCGGAGCCACGGCGGCTGCGACCTCCGCGAGGCTGACGCTCGGCCCCGCGGGGGATCCCTTGGCGCGGATGGCTCCGCCCCGGAGCTCGAGGTCGGCCGCGTTCGCCTCGAGCAGCCCGGCCGCGATCTCAACCGCCTTGTCGCGCACGGAGCTCGATGCGTTGCGAATCGCGGTGCCGCCGACGGCCGCGGTCCGGCTGGCGTAGGTGCCGACTCCCCACCGGACCTGGTCGGTGTCGCCGTAGCGGACCTCGACGTCATCCATGCCGACCCCGAGGGTGTCCGCCGCGATCTGGGCCAGGGTGGTCAGGTGCCCCTGGCCGCTCGTGCAGGCGCCGGTCAGGACGACGACCCGGCCCGACGGCTCGACCCTTACGAGCCCCATCTCATAGGGGCCGAGGCCGGTCTCCTCGACGAAGCACCCGATCCCGATCCCGAGATGCCTTCCTTCCTCGCGCGCGGCCCGGGCCTTTTCCCGAAAGGCCTCGTAGCCGGAGATCTCGAGCACCCGCTCCAGGCAGGCGGGGTAGTCGCCGGAGTCGTAGATGATCTCGCCGGCGAGCACGTTCCCGAGCCCGCGCGAGCGAGGGAACGCATCGGATGGGATCAGGTTGCGACGGCGGACCTCGGCCGGATCAAGGTCCAGGTCGCGAGCGACCATGTCCATGATCCGCTCCATGGTGAACGCGGCCTGGACGTGCCCGACTCCGCGGAACGGGTTCATCGGGGCCTTGTTGGTCATCACCACGTCGGCCGTCGCCTCGAAGTCGGTGATGTCGTAGGGGCCGGTCAGCATCGAGACGCCGATGAAAGGCTCAACGAGCGTGAGCCGCTGCAGATACGCCCCGGTGTTGGTGATGCAGCGGTCGCGGATCCCGAGGATGCGGCCGTCGTCGTCGTAGGCGACCTCGACGTCGTGGAACTGCTCCCGTCCGTGGGTGGAGCTGGTGATGTGCTCCCAGCGGTCCTCGACCCACTTCACCGGCTTCTCCAGGCGCCGCGCGAGGAAGCAGAGCAGGATCTCCTCGGGGTAGGTCTGGAGCTTCACCCCGAAAGCCCCTCCCACGTCCGGCACGAGCACCCGCACTCCGGTCTCTGGGAGGCCGAGGAACGCGCAGACATCCCGCTTGACCGAGTTCGGCACCTGGGTCGAAGAGGTCAGCGTGATCATTCCGTTCCGGGGGTCCCACTCCGCGATCGCGCCGCGACACTCCATCGGCATGCCCGCGTACCTCTGGGTCGTGAGGCGTTCCTTGAAGCTGCGAGGCGCGTTCGCGAATGCCGAGTCCGGGTCCCCGAGCCTGTAGCTGAGCGTGTCGCAGACGTTGGTCTCCTCGTGGAGTATCGGGGCGTCGGGGGACATCGCAGCCTCGGGGTCTGCGACGGCGTCGAGCGGCTCGTAGTCGACCTCCACCAAGTCCATGACGTCCTCCGCGACGTACCGGTCCGCGGCCACCACGACGGCGACGGGCTCTCCCACGTAGCGAACCTTCCCTGAGGCGATGATCGGCTGGTTGAACGGCCTGGTGGTCTCCTCTGCGTCGATGCAGGGGAGCGGCGGCAGGTCCGGCAGGTCCTTCGCGGTCAGCACGGTCGCGACGCGCGGATCCGCGTCCGCCGCCGAAGTGTCGATCGCGGCGATCCGCGCGTGGGCGTGGGGGCTCCGGATGACGGCGGCCGAGAGCATCCCGTGCACCTTCAGGTCCGCCAGGTATCGGCCGTCCCCGCGCAGCAGGCGCGGGTCCTCCTTCCGTTTGATCGGCGCTCCGAAGACCTCCGAGCCTCCTCCGTTCTGCCCTCGCCGGTCGCTCACCGGCGGATCTCCTGTGGGGAGTGCGAGCCGGACCGGAGCCGCACCGCCTCCCGCACGGCTTCGCGGATCTTGACGTAGCCCGTGCAGCGGCACAGATGCCCTCCGAGGGTGGCGGCGATCTCGTCGTCGGATGGATCCGGATCCCGCTCGAGCAGCTCCACGACGCTCATCACGATGCCCGGGGTGCAGAATCCGCACTGCATCCCGTGCTTCTCCCAGAAGCCCTGCTGGACAGGGTGCAGCTCGCCCTCGGGGTCGGCCAAGCCCTCGAGCGTCCTGATCTTCGCGCCCTCGGCCTGCACGGCCAGGGTCAGGCAGGAGCGCGCCGGCTTGCCGTCCAGCAGCACGGTGCACGCCCCGCAGACCCCGTGCTCGCAGCCCAGATGGGTCGCGGTCAGGTCCAGTCGCTCTCGCAGGAGGTCGGCGAGCGTCAGTCGCGCCTCGACCTCCTCGGTGTGCTCGCGGCCGTTGACCGTGAGGGTGATGGTGTGCGTGCTCATGCGCTCCTCTCCAGTGCTGTCGTCAGGGCGCGCCGCGCGACCACTTCGGCGAGATGGCGCGCGTAGTCCTGGCTCACCCGCGGGTCGGCGAGCAGGTCGAGATCCTCGGCGGCGGCGGCGGTCGCCCGCGCGATTACCTCCGGCTTCGCCTCGGCTCCGGTCAGGGCGCGCTCGACGGCATCGATCCGCGCTGGAGTGTCGGAGACGCTGAATAGCACCAGCCGCGTATCCGCGAACGTCCCTTTCTCGACGGTCACCTGGGCCACCGCCCCGGCCATGGCGTAGTCCCCGGCTCGGCGGGCCACCTCGACGCAGGCCGAGCCGCTCCCCTCGCGGACGGTCGGGATCTCGACCGAGGTCAGCACCTCGTCCTCGCGGAGGGTGGTCGTCATCATCCCCGAGTAGAGGTCCCGCGCCGCGATCGTCCGTGTGCCGTTCGGGCCGACCGCGCGCACGGTCGCGTCCAGGGCAACGACCACGGCCGGCAACTCGGCGGCGGGGTCGCCGTGGGCGACGGAGCCGCCGACGGTTCCCCGCGAGCGGATCTGGGGATGGGCGACATTGGCGAGCGCCTCCGGGACGAGCGGGCAGAGCTCGTGCAGCAGATGGCTGGTCTCGGCCTCGTGCTGAGTCGCCATCGCACCGATGACCACGGTGTCGTCTGCGTGTTCGATCGATCCGAGCCCGTCGATGCGGCCGAGGTCGACCAGCACGTCCGGATATGCGAGTCGCAGGCTGAGAAGGGGGATCAGGCTCTGCCCGCCGGCGAGCACCTTGGAGTCTTGGTCCTCGTCGGCGAGCACAGCCACCGCCTCGTCAAGGCTTGGGGGAGCGACGTAGTCGAACGGTGGTGGCTTCACCTGGCGGCCTCCAGCCTGTCCGCCATCCAATCGGCCATCCGCGGCCTCACCAAGTGACCCATGTTGTGGCAGCAGTGGTCGCCATCTTCCTCGACCTGAACCTCCAGGTCGGCGTTCACGAGGCCGCCACGGTACTTCTCGACCTGCTCCATGCCGAAGATCGCGTCGTGAGCACCGTGGAGGAGAAGGGTCGGGCAGCTGATCCGCTCAGCCACCGGAGCGAGGTCGATCGAGTCCCGCAGATGCAAGGCGGCGCGGTTCTCGTCCTCGATCCCCGTGACGTAGAGGAACCCGCGCCTGGTGTGAGGCGGCATGGAATCGAGATCGGAGAGATCGAAGCAGGCGCCCCAGGCGCAGCAGGCCGCGAAGCGGTGGTCCGCGGCGGCCGATCTGGGAGCGTAGTGGCCACCGAGGCTCCTCCCCAGGACGCCGATCCGGTCGGCGTCGATCTCGTCGCGGTCGACCAGATGGTCGACGACGGCGCTGGTGTAGCGCTCGAAATCGGGGCCGAGCTTGACATCGAAGAACAGTTCCCCCTGGCCGGGACCGTCGAAGGCGAACGTCGCCATCCCGCGGGTCAGGCAGAGGTTCTCGAACAGGTGGCTCTCCTCCTTCGTCGACTCGAGGCCTCCGATCAAGACGCAACACGGGACGGGACCGTCGTCCCGCGCCGGGCCGGGGAGTCGCAGGTAGCCCGGGATGGCCACATCCCCCAATGGGATCTCGATCCGCTCGCCCGGTCGGGAGAAGTGAGGAGCCGCGCGATCGAACAGCAACACCTTGCGTCGCTGTCCCGCCTCGCGCCGGGCGGGATCGTGGAACCACATGAACTGGGCGTAGTGGGCGCTGAGTGACGCGTTCCAGAGCCACTTCCCGCCCGAGATCCCGTGGCCGGCCTCGATCGCTGCGGTGCCCAGATCCTCGTAGAAGTCGGCCCGCGCCATCCACAGGTCGAACCAGTCGACGTCGCTTCCATCCGCCGCGACCGCCTCCGCGGCCCTGATGTCGGCGAACGGGATCCCGTCCGAGAGCATCCGGCCCCGGTTGAGGATCGCCTCGAAGCTCAGGGGCGCCGTGCGGGTGCTCATGCTTTCACCGCTCCCTCGCCCGCATCCGCGCCGACCCGCTCTATCAAAAGCAGGATCCGCTCGGGTGTGAGCGGAAGGCGGACTATCGCGTCGGGGCGGCCGAGGGCGTCGGAGACCGCGCCGGCGACGGCTGCGCCGACGGCCATGATCCCCGACTCGCCCGCCCCCTTCGCACCGAGCGGGTTGGTCGGAGTAGGCGCGTCCTCGCTGATCAGCGAGTCGATCTCTCGAGGCGACTCGGGAGCGCCGGGAAGCAGGTAGTCCATGAACGAGGTCGAGCGCGGTTGCCCCGCCTCGTCGAAGTGCAGCTCCTCGTAGATGGCTCCGCC
>JAJTCK010000036.1 GCA_021323175.1 Solirubrobacterales bacterium
GATCCTGACCCGCGCCCCGCTGGGTGACCTGGATGGCGAGGACCGCGCCAACGCCGACGCGCTCGAGACCGGCCTTACGACCGGAGTCGTGGACTCGGGGGTCACCTCGGTGGCGGTGGAGAGGAGCGACGCCTCGGAGTCCTCGATCGGCATCTTCGCCCCGTTCGAGCTGGCGACGGTCGACAGCGTCGACCTGGTCTCGGGCAGGGTTGCGATGGTGCTCGCGCTGCGCGGCGCGGATGGCAGCTTCGGGATCAAGGATTCGGCGGGAAGCCTGCTGCCGGAGCTGCTGACCCCGTCCGGGCGCGAGGGCGGCGGCTCCTAGCCACATGGAGTGGGCCGCGCTCCCGGTCTCGTTCCTGGTCGCGGTGCTTGTGGTCCCCGCGGGGGTCCGCGCGCTGGGCGAGGCGGGCCTGGTCCGGCGCAACTACGCGGGGCGCGACCTCGCGTTCCCGCTGGGGGCGGTGCTCGTAGCCGCGTCGCTGGTGGCCCTGGCTCCGCTCGCACCCCTGGACGACCGGGCGGATCTGGAGCTGCTCGACCCCGAGCTGAGGCGCTGGTTCGCCTACGTCGTCGGCGTTGCCTTCCTGGGCCTGTTCGACGACTTCCTGGGGGGCGGGGGCGAGCAGGGAACGGCGCGAGGCTGGCGTGGGCACGCCCGGGCCGTCCTCTCGGGCGATCTGTCGACCGGGGCCATCAAGGCAATCGGCGCCTTCGCGCTCGCCGCCTACGCCACCTCGGGCTTGGGGCGTGAGTCGCTCGACTACGTGGTGGACCTGGCCCTGCTGCTGCTGGCGACCAACATGGCGAACCTGCTCGACCTGCGTCCCGGCCGCGCCGAGAAGGCCCTGACGCTGGTCGCGATCGGTCTGTGCCTGGGCTACTGGACGCTCGCGCCGGTCGAGCTGCTCGGCCTGTTCATCGGGCCGGTCGTCGTCGGGGCGTGGTTCACGCTGCGCGAGCACGCGATGCTCGGCGACGCGGGCTCAAACTTCATCGGCGCCCTGATCGGGGTGTGGCTGGTGACGACGCTGTCCGATCCGGGCCGGCTGATCGCGCTCGCAGTCCTTGCCGCGCTCACGATCTACGGCGAGTTTCGGTCGATCTCCGCGGCGATCGAGCGGGTTCCGCTGCTCAAGCAACTAGACTCGTTCGGCAGGGTAAATGAGCCAACCGAAGCCAGGTGACACCCGCTTTCTCTTTGTAACCGGCGGCGTCGTCTCCTCCCTTGGAAAGGGCATCGCCGCGGCTTCGATCGGGCGCCTCCTCGTCAGCCGCGGCTTCCGGGTACAGCTCCAGAAGCTCGATCCCTACATCAACGTCGACCCGGGGACGATGAGCCCGTTCCAGCACGGCGAGGTCTTCGTGACCGAGGATGGCGCCGAGACCGATCTGGACCTCGGCCACTACGAGCGCTTCACCGACGAGAACACCTCGCGTGCCTCGAACTTCACGGCCGGCGGCGTCTACAACTCGGTGATCCGGCGCGAGCGGCGCGGCGACTACCTCGGCGCGACCGTCCAGGTGATCCCTCACATCACCGACGAGATCAAGAACCGCATCCTGATCGTCGCCGAGTCGCAGGCCGTCGACTTCGTGATCACCGAGATCGGGGGGACCGTAGGCGACATCGAGTCGCTGCCCTTCCTCGAGGCGATTCGTCAGCTCTACACCGACCTCGGCCCCGAGCGCTGCATGTTCATCCACCTGACCCTGGTTCCCTACATCGGCCACGCGGGCGAGATGAAGACCAAGCCGACCCAGCATTCCGTTAACGAGCTGCGGCGCATCGGCGTGCAACCGCACGCGCTGCTCTGCCGCTCCGAGCAGGGGCTCGACCGCGACATCCGCCGCAAGATCGCGCTGTTCGCCAGCGTGCCCGAGGAGGCGGTCGTCTCCGCGCGCGACGTGGACAACACCTACAAGGTGCCGCTCGTCTTCAGAGCCGAGGGCATGGACGACCTGATTCTCGATCACTTCAAGATCGAGGCAGACACCCCGGCCCTGGGCGACTGGGAGGAGCTGATCAAGCGCGCCGACGCCTCGCGCGAGCACAAGGTCAAGATCGCGCTGGTCGGCAAGTACGTCCAGCTCGAGGACGCCTACAAGTCGGTGATCGAGGCCCTGGCCCACGGGGGCTGGCATCACGGTGTGGACGTGGAGGTCGAGCTCGTCAGTTCCGAGGACCTGAGCGAGGAGGGGCTGGAGGGCGCCGACGGAATCCTGATCCCGGGCGGCTTCGGCGAGCGCGGGATCGAGGGCAAGGTCGAGGCGGCGCGGATCGCGCGCGAGAGGGAGATCCCCTACCTTGGAATCTGCCTCGGCATGCAGATCGCGGTCGTCGAGTTCGCCCGCCACGTGTGCGGCATGGAGGGCGCGAACTCGGCCGAGTTCGACCCCGAGACGCCGTTCCCGGTCGTGGACCTGCTGCCCGAGCAGAAGGAGGTCTCGGACCTCGGCGGGACGATGCGGCTGGGGGCGGACCCGGTCAAGCTCCACGAGGGCACGCGGGCTCGCGAGATCTTCGACGAGGCCGTGATCTACAAGCGCCACCGCCATCGCTATGAGGTGAACAACCAGCTGCGCCGCCGCCTGGAGGACGAGGGCCTCGTCTGCGGCGGCACCTCACCGGACGAGCGCCTGGTGGAGATCGTCGAGCTGCCAGACCATCCCTTCTTCGTCGCCTCTCAATTCCACCCGGAGTTCAACTCGCGGCCGACCCGGCCCGAGCCGCTGTTCCGGGACTTCGTTGGCGCCGCCGCCGAGCGGGCCGCCGCGCGCACGGAGCCCGAACCGGCCGAGCCGGCCCCCGCTCCCGAGCGCACCGCCTAGAACTTCACCTTGAACGCCTGAGCGACGCCGTTGATGGTCTGGTGACGCGGACCTTGGCTTTCGGCTCGCCCCACTGCCCACGCCGCCCCACATAGCCTGTCCTCTGTGAGCGAAGACCCGGAGAGGCTGCTAGAGCGCTTTGCGCGCCTGTGCGAGATCCCGAGCCCGACCGGGGACGAGCGAGCCGTGGCCGACGCCGTGCTGGACGAGCTGCGCGACCTGGGCGTCGAGGCGGCGGAGGACGACTGCGCGCAGGCGGCCCGTGCTGGCTCCGGCAACGTCCTCGCTCGGGTACCCGGTTGGGGCCGGCGGTGGGTCTCGTTCTTCGCGCACATGGACACGGTTCCCCACGACGGCTCGATCGACGTCGTGGAGCAGAACGGGCTGTTTCGCAGCGCCGGCGACACGATCCTGGGCGCCGACAACAAGGCGGCGGTTGCCGTGCTCCTCGAGCTCGCCGCCAGGCACGCCGAGTCGCCCGCCGCCGCCGGGCTCGAGCTGGTCTTCACCCCCGCCGAGGAGGATGGGCTGAGGGGAGCCAACGAGCTGGACCTCGAGGAGCTGCGCTCGCCGTTCGGCTACGTGCTCGATCACGCCAGCCCGATCGGCGACGTGATCGTCGCCGCCCCGACCCACAAGCACATGGTGGCCACCTTCGAGGGACAGGAGGCGCACGCGGGGATCAGGCCGGAGGCCGGGATCAGCGCGATCGCGGCCGCGGCCGCGGCGATCGCCCAGATGGAGCTGGGACGGCTGGACGAGGAGACGACGGCGAACGTCGGCGAGATCGAGGGCGGGACGGCGTCGAACGTGGTGCCGGGCCGGTGCCGGGTCGTGGGCGAGGCTCGCAGCATCGACGGGAAGCGCGCGGCCGCAACGCTGGGAGCGATGGTGGACGCATGCACCTGGGCCGCCGGCGAAGGCGGTTGTGACCTGGACATCGAGGTGACCGAGAAGTTCCGCGGGTACCGCCTGGACCCGAAGGCCACCTCGGTGCGGGTGGCCGAGGATGCCCTGCGCACGCGCGGGCACGTGCCGGCCCTGAAGGTGAGCGGTGGAGGCAGCGACGCCAACGCGCTGATCGCGCGGAGCTATGACGCCGTGCTGCTCGCCAACGGCACCGCCGCCAACCACACCCCTCAGGAGTCGGTCACCGCCGCCGCGCTCCGGGAGATGCTCGAGGTCTGCGAGGCGGCGGTCGAGCTTGCGTCCGAATGCTGAAGCTGCGCCGTGGAACCGTGGTCTCGGCCGATCCGCTCGAGGTCTTGGTCGGCGGCGAGCGCCGCCCGGCTTGGGCCGACGAGCCCACGGTGGGTCACGTCCGAGAAGGCGACGAGGTGGTGGTGAACGTCGAGGCGCTCGACCTGGAGCTGGGTTCGGGCGGGTTCGACGTCGTGCACGTGAACCTGACCCGCGGCCTGGATGCGCCTGGGGCGGAGGGGATGCACGTTATGAAGCTGAACTACACCTCGCTTCAGCACGCGGTCGAGCCGGTCGAGGCGCGTTACGAGGATGCGCCCGAGCCCTGGAACGGCCCCTCCAGACCGATCCCCGCGCTCGTCTTCTTTCTCCATGGCCAGCTGGCGCCGGCGGCGTGGGCCGCGGCACGAGCGGCTCCTGGACTGCGGATCGGATACGTGCAGACACCCGGCGGCGCGCTGCCCGGGTCCCTGTCCAGGGACGTGGCAAGCCTTCGCGAGTGCGGCCTGCTTTGCGGGCACCTGACCGCAGCGGCCGCGCACGGCGGCGAGCGCGAGGCCATCAGCGTGCCGGGCGCACTCCACGCAGCCGCGGACAAGCTCGGCTGGGACGCCGTCGTCGCCGGCCCCGGGCCCGGGATCCTGGGATCGGCCACCGCGCTTGGGCACGGCGGCATGTCCGTCCTGGACACCGCCCATGCCGCGCTCGCGCTGGGGCTGCCGACGCTAATCGCTCCGAGGCTCTCCTCGGGGGACCCCCGGCGCCGACACCGGGGACTCAGCCACCATGCCGAGGCCGTGCTGCGGATGCTGCTCGCGCCCGTGCGGGTACCGGTGCCGGAGCTGGACGAGGCGGAGTGGCCCGTCGGCCCGGCTGGCGAGGACGGAGAATCCGTACTGGACCGCCTCCGCAAGGCGTGCGGCAAGCGGCACGACATCTGGGTGCGTGAGGCCGCCCTGGACGAGTACGCGTCGAGCGGTCTCCCGTCGCGGATCATGGGTCGTGACCTGGTCCAGGACCGCCTCTTCTACGCGGCCGCGCTGGCCGCCGGCGACGCGCTGGCGGTCGAGGCGAGCGAAGATGTCGGCGCATGAACGGGGCGGCTGGTGACAACCGAGGCCTGAGGCGGATCGGCGGCAAGCTGGTCCACAAGGGGCCGATCGCGTCAGTGCGGATGGAGACGTTCGAGTATCCGGACGGGAGTACGGCCGAGCGCCAAGTAGTCGTCCATCCGGGCTCCGTCGCGGTCGTCGCGCACGACGGAAAGGTCGTCTACATGGTCCGCCAGCCCCGTGAGCCCGTCGGCGAGGCGGCGATGCTTGAGATCCCGGCCGGCAAGCTCGACGTGGAGGGGGAGACGCCGCTCGAGTGCGCGCGACGCGAGCTGGCGGAGGAGATCGGGATGGCCGCGGGCGACTGGCGCGAGCTCGACTGGTTCTACACCAGCCCCGGGTTCGCGACCGAGCGCTGTCATCTGTTCCTCGCAACCGAGCTCTACGACGCCGAAGCCGAGAAGCCCGACTACGAGCGCATCGACATCGTCCAGGTGCCCTTGGAGGACCTCGACTCCGCCATCGCCGAGTGCCGAGACGCGGCGTCGCTCGTCGGGCTGCTGATGCTCCGCCGCCTCTTGCCGTAGCTGCGCCTGACCGGCACTTGCCGGAGCCGCGCCGGTAGGAGCGGCCGCGCACGCGTCGAAGTCTGAGGGTATGGCCACGGCGACTTTGAAGACGCCGGACGCGACGCCCGAGCTGTCACCTCGTTTCGAGGCTCTCGTGCTCGACTTCCTGGCTCACCTCGAGTTCGAGCGCGGACTGTCGCGGAACACGCTGGCCGCGTACCGGACCGACCTGCTGCAGTTCGGCGCCTTCGTGGGCGTGCGCGGCCGCGAGGCGACAGACGCCACCGCGGCCGACCTCTCCGGCTTCCTCGCGGGCCTCGCCGAAGGCGACGGGAACGGGACCAAGCCATGCTCGACGGCCACCGTCAACCGCAAGGCGGCATGCCTGCGGTCGTTCTACCGCCATCTGCGCCGCGAGGAGCTCATCACAGCCGATCCCGCGGCGGAGCTCGCGACTCCCCGGCGCGGCCGCAAGCTGCCCGAGGTGCTGAGCTACGCCGAGGTGCAGATGCTCCTGGCGCAGCCCCGAGGGTCGGAGCCGACGGCGCTCCGGGATCGCGCGATGCTGGAGCTGATGTATGCATCCGGCCTGAGGGCCTCGGAGACGATCGGCCTCGAGCTCTCGGATCTGGACCTGGACACGGGGGTGCTGCGGGCACGGGGCAAGGGGTCCAAGGAGCGGCTGGTGCCGATCGGCCAGAAGGCCGTGGCGGCGGTCCGGATGTACCTCCGCTCAGGCAGGCCTGAGCTGGTGCGCGACCGTGACGAGCGCAAGCTCTTCCTGAACTTCCGCGGCGGGGCGCTGACGCGGCAAGGGCTCTACAAGATCGTGCTCGGACATGCGAAGACCGCCGGCCTGGGGGGCCGCATGAGCCCCCACACCCTGCGGCACTCATTCGCGACGCATCTGCTCACGGGCGGCTGCGACCTGCGCTCCGTCCAGGAGATGCTGGGGCACGCGGACCTGGCCACCACCCAGCTCTACACCCACCTGTCGGGCGAAGAGTTGAAGGAGGTCTACTTCAGCGCCCACCCCCGGGCTCGCGAGTAGGCGGTCCGCTCGCCGAATAGCCTCTGGTGCATGCCCGAGCTGCCCGAGGTCGAGACGATCCGGCGCCAGCTTGCTCCCGAGGTCACCGGGTTGCGGATCGAGTCCGCCGAGGTGCTCGACGAGCGGCTGACCAGGCCGGTGGCGCCCCGGCGAGTCGAGCGCGGCCTGGGGGGACGGCGGATCGAGGGGGTGGACCGTCGCGGGAAGTATCTGCTGCTGAGGCTGGACGGCGACGCGACCCTGGTGCTGCACCTGCGCATGACGGGGAACGTCCTGCTGCGGCCGGCTGACGCGGAAAACGAGGTCGCCGACCTGATGGAGACCGACCCACGCCTGGGTGGGCCGCGGCTCTACGAGTCCTCGACCGCCCTGCGTCACCTGCGGTTCCGGATGGAGCTGGAGAACGGCGGTGAGCTGCTGTTCACGGACGTGCGCCGCTTCGGGACCGCGGTGCTGCTGCAGGGCCGGCGCGGACTGGACGAGTACCTGGCGCCCCGCGTGGGAGTCGAGCCGCTCTCCGAGGAGCTGACCCCCGAGTCGCTGTGCCGGATGGCGGCGGGCCGCACGGTGCCGCTGAAGTCATTCCTGCTGACCCAGACGGGGGTCGCCGGCATCGGGAACATCTACGCCGATGAGGCGCTGCACCGGGCGCATCTGCATCCTCTCTCGCCCGCGGGATCGATGCGCCCTGAGCACTGCGAGGCGCTGGTAGAGGGGATCGTGGACGCGCTCGAGGCGGGCCTGGCGGCCGGGGGGTCGAGCATCGACGATTACCGCGACGCGCGTGGCGAGCGCGGGAGCATGCAGGACGAGTTCCTCGTCCATACGCGCGAGGGCCTGCCGTGCCCGCGATGCGGCGGGGAGATTCGCCGGATCGTGGTGGGCGGCCGCTCCACCTACTTCTGCCCCGGCTGCCAGACGCGCCTGCGCAGGCGCCCGCGGCGGCGCAAGGCCGCGCCCCGGCGGCCTGGCGCCAAGGACGCCTCGACCGGGGCCGCCCCGTGAGCGGCCCGCCGCTAGCGCCTCCCGACGGCTACCAGGTCGGGCATTGGAGCGACCCCGAGGGCATGACCGGATGCACGGTGGTCCTCCCGCCGAAGGGCACCCGAGGGGGCGTCTGGGTCATGGGCGGCGGCCCCGGCACGCGCGAGACCGACGGCATGAGCCCCTACAGCCGCTCCGAGGGCCCGAGCGCCGTGCTGCTGACCGGCGGCAGCGCCTTCGGCCTGGCCGCTGCCGACGGCGTGGCGCGGTGGCTCGAGGAGCGCGGCCGTGGCACCACGACGCCGGCCGGCCCCGTGCCGCTCGTCCCCACGGCGGTGATTTTCGACCTGCCCAGCGGAGATCCCCGGGCGCGCCCCGGCCCCGACGACGGCTACGCCGCGTGCGAGGCCGCCGCTCCGGGCACGCCGGAGCGAGGTCCGGTCGGGGTGGGGACCGGCGCCACGGTTGCCAAGGCGCTGGGACGGGAGGGAAGCTCTCAGGGCGGATTCGGCTACGCGGCCACCCGCACCGGCGCCGGCGAAGTCGTTGCCGCGCTCGCGGCCGTCAACGCCGCCGGCGACGTGCTCGCCGACGACGGATCGATCCTGGTCGGCCCGCGCGACGCCGACGGCAGGCTCGTCAGCGGGGCCGAGGCGATGGCCGCGATGACCGAGCCTCCGGAGCTGCGGGCTCCCGAAGGCAACACGACGCTGGTCTGCATCTGCACGGACGCGCCGCTCGACAAGCGGGAGTGCGGCATGGTCGCAAGGGCCGCGACCGCCGGCATTGCCCGTGCCGTCGATCCGACCTTCACCCCGGTGGATGGCGACGTCGCATTCTGCCTCGCCTCCGGCGCGGGCGAGTCCCGCCCGTTCGTCGCGATGCAGGTGGGGGCGGCCGCGGCGACCGCGACGGCGGCGGCGATCCGGGACGCGGTGCGCGCGGCGGGCTCAGCTTGATCGCCGCGCCGCTCACGGCGCGGATCGCTCTCGGAGCGGTCCCGGGCGCTCGCTCCGGGCGAAGCCGTCCGGTCGATCGGGCACGTTGACGGGGTGCCCGGATCCATCAAGACCCAGGCGGTCGTGCTGCGCAGCATCCGCTACGGCGAGGCGGACCGCATCGTCCACCTCTACTCCGCCACGCGGGGACGGATCGGCGCGATCGCGAAGGGGTCGCGCCGTCCCAAGTCGAGGTTCGGGGGGCGGCTGGAGCCGTTCTTCCGGCTGAACCTGGTCCTGTACGAGGGGCGGGGCGAGCTGCTGACCGTCACCGGCGCCTCGACCGTCGCAGGGCACGCGCGCCTGCGCGCAGACGGGGGAGCGCTGATGGCGGCCGGCCGGGCCTGCGACTCGATGCTGCGGCTGTTCGACGACGGCGAGCCGAACCAACCCGCCTACAACCTGCTCTGCAACTACCTGTCGCTGCTCGACGCCGACCCTGCGGCGGCGAGCGAGCCAGGTGCGGCTCTCGCCTTCCGCCTGAAGCTCGCGCTCGCGGCCGGGTTCTCCCCAGAACTGGGCAGCTGCACGCGCTGCGGCGAAGCCGAGCACCTGAGTGCGTTCTCGGGCTCCGCGGGCGGGGTGGTCTGCTCGGCCTGCGAGGGCGACGGCTTCCCGATGACCGAACAGGCCCACCGCTTCATGGTCGAGGCGCTGGCGCGCCCCCTGGCCGAGGCTCCTGAAGCCCCGGGCCGGGTCGCGGCCCTCTCGGACCGCGCGGTCACCGAGACGCTGGAGCACCACGCGCACGTGCACCTGCGCGCGGTCGCCTAGCTAGTCCGACGTGCTCGACGCACCGGGTCCATCGCGTGCCTCGTTCAGCGCTTCGGGCGGTACATGCGCTCGGAGACGGCGAGCTTCACGGATTTGGGCGTAACCGCGTTCACCCGCATGAAGTTCCGGAAGAACCGGCCGGGGACCATCGAGCGCGAGCCCTTGTCGTAGGAGGCCAGGGCCTCGCGGACGACCTGCCCGGCCTCGATCGCGCCGGGCATCATCTCCCCGCCGGCCGTGTCGTAGCCCGCGACCTGCTGCCATTCGGTGGGGACCGGACCGGGGTTGACCGCCAGGACGCGGACGCCGTTCCCCTTGACCTCGGCGTGAAGCGCCTCGGTGAAGTTGAGCGCGAACGCCTTGCTGGCGCCGTAGACCGCCTCGTAGGGAAGGGGCTGCATGCCGGCGGTGGAGGCGACGGTGATGATCCCGCCGCTGCGGCGCTCGAGCATCCCGGGCAGGAAGGCGCCGGTCAGCGTGACGACGGCCTCGCAGTTGACGCGGACGATCTCGGCCTGGCGCTCGACAGGAAGGTCGGCGAAGCGGCCGCGCAGCCCGAAGCCTGCGTTGTTGACCAGCAGGTCCACCTCGACTCCCAGGGCCTCCACGCGGCCAAACAGGTCCGGCGCGTCGGAGGCGAGGTCGCAGCCGACGACGTGGGTCGTGGTGGGGAGGGCATTTGCCAGCTCGTTAAGCCGGTCCTCGCGCCGCGCGACGAGGACGAGTGAGTGGCCGCGGGCCGCCAGCTGCCGGGCGAACTCATCGCCGATGCCGGATGAGGCTCCGGTAATCAGGGCGGTGGGCACGGGCGAAGACTATTCCTCCTGGCCACGGCGGCACGGGGGAAGCGGAGCGCTCATAGAATCGCCGCAGGAGGCTCCCACGACCAGGTACGTCTACGACTTCGCCGAGGGCACGCGCGATATGCGCGAGCTTCTGGGCGGCAAGGGAGCAAATCTGGCCGAGATGACGCGGGTTCTCGGGCCCGAGCGCGTGCCGGGCGGTTTCACGATCTCGACCGAGGCATGCGTCGCTTACATGGAGCGGGGGGAGATCCCCGAGGGGATGGACGCTCAGGTAAATGAGGCCGTCGAGCGCCTCGAGCGGGCGACGGGAAAGAGGCTGGGTGACGCCGAAGACCCGCTGCTGGTGTCGGTTCGCTCGGGGGCGCGCACCTCGATGCCCGGGATGCTCGACACGATCCTCAACCTCGGATTGAACGACGCCTCGGTCGAGGGCCTCGCCGCGCGCACGGGCAACGAGCGCTTCGCCCGGGACTCCCACCGCCGGCTGGTTCAGATGTTCGGGAACGTGGTCCGCGGGATATCCGGGGAGCGGTTCGAGGATGCGATCTCGCAGGCGAAGTCGAAGCGGGGGGTGAAGCTGGACACGGAGCTGGAGGCGGCGGACCTGAGCGCGCTGACCGATGCGTTCAGGGAGATCTGCCGCGAGGAGACCGGCGAGGACTTCCCCGCGGACCCCCGGACACAGCTGGAGGCTGCGATCAGAGCGGTGTTCGACTCCTGGAACGGACGGCGGGCGGTGGAGTACCGGCGGTTGAACGGGATCCCTGACAGTTGGGGGACGGCGGTGAACGTGCAGCGGATGGTCTTCGGGAACAAGGGGGACGACTCGGGGTCGGGGGTGGCGTTCACGCGCGACGAGATCACCGGCGCGCCCGAGCCGTCCGGGGACTTCCTCCTGAACGCCCAGGGCGAGGACGTCGTCTCCGGGGTTCGCAATACGGCCGATTTGGACGAGATGGGAAGGCTGCTGCCCGATGCACACGACGAGCTGATCGAGGCGCTGCATACGCTCGAGCGCCACTACGGGGACATGCAGGACGTGGAGTTCACGGTCGAGGAGAGGAGGTTGTTCCTGCTGCAGACGCGCACCGCAAAGAGACCGGCGCAGGCGGCGGTGCGCTTCGCGGTGGACGCGGTAGCCGAGAACCTGCTGGGCAAGGGTGCGGCCCTGGCGACGATCGAGGCCGAGAGGCTGGACGCGCTGCTGCATCCCACCTTCGATCCGCAGAAGGACTTCGACGTGCTGGCGCGCGGGGTGGCGGCGTCTCCGGGGGCGGCGCGCGGGGCGATCGTGTTCACGGCAGACGAGGCGGTCGAGAAGGGCGGGGCCGGTGAGGACGTGATCCTGGTGAGGCCGTTCACCGAGGCCGAGGACGTGGCAGGGTTCGCGGCGGCGAAGGGGATCTTGACCTCCGAGGGGGGTAAGGCATCCCACGCGGCGCTGGTGGCGCGCGGGATGGGCAGGCCGTGCGTGTGCGGGGCGGCGGACCTGGACATCGACCTGCGGGGCGGCGTGGTCCACGTGAACGGACACGACCTGAAGGAGGGCCAGCAAATCGCGATCGACGGGTCGACGGGCGCGATCACGCTGGACGACGTGCCGCTGATCGAGCCCGAGATCACAGACGAGTTCCGGACTGTGCTCGAGTGGGCCGACGAGCTGCGCCGGCTGCGGGTGCGGGCAAACGCGGACAACCCGCGCGACGCCGCCAAGGCCAGGGCGTTCGGGGCGGAGGGGATCGGGTTGTGCCGGACCGAGCACATGTTCTTCGGTGCAGACCGGGACCGGCTGGTGAAGGAGATGTTCCTGGCGGCTGAGGAGTGGCGGCGGGCGCACCTGCGCGACGAGCGTGAGGAGGAGGACGCCGGCGCTGAGGACGAACGGAAGCGCCGGAGCGCCGAGGTGGACGAGAGGTTCCGGAAGGCGCTACACGGCCTGCGGGAGCTGCAGCGGGGCGACTTCGAGGGGCTGTTCCACGAGATGCGGGACCTGCCGGTGACGATCCGGCTGCTCGATCCGCCCCTCCACGAGTTCCTGCCGGTGGAGCACTTCGAGGCCGAGTTGGAGGCGGTGCGCGAGCGGGGGGCGGGGGAGGACGAACTGGCGCGGGCGAAGCACGGGCTGACGCTGGCTCGGGAGCTGCACGAGGCGAACCCGATGCTGGGGACTCGCGGCGTGAGACTGGCGGTGCTGTACCCGCCGATCTACGAGATGCAGGTGCGCGCGATCATCGAGGCGGCTGCCGCGGCGGGGCAGGCCGGGGAACAGCCGCGTGTGGAGATCATGCTGCCGCTGATCGCTTACGAGACGGAGCTGGAGCGCGCACGTGCGGTGGTCGAGAGCGCTGCGGCCGATGCGGTTGAGGCGGCTGGCCGGGAGGTGCCGCACTCGATCGGGACGATGCTGGAGCTTCCGCGCGCATGCCTGGTCGCCGACCGGATCGCCAGGCACGCGGACTTCTTCAGCTTCGGGACGAACGACCTGACGCAGACTGCGCTGGGGCTTTCGCGCGATGACGTGGAGGCCAAGTTTTTGGGTCGCTACGTCGAGGAGGGAATCATCGACCGCAGTCCCTTTGAGACGATCGACGAGCCCGGGGTGGGGGAGCTGGTTCGGGTCGGGACGGAGCGGGGTCGGGCCGCCAACGCCGAGCTGAAGGTAGGGATCTGTGGGGAGCACGGAGGTGATCCGGACAGCGTGGGGTTTTTCCACCGGGCCGGGCTGGACTATGTGAGTTGCTCTCCCTACCGGGTTCCGATCGCGCGGGTCGCGGCGGCGCAGGCGGCGGTCGCCGAGGCTGCTGCCAAGATCGATTCGTGAGCACGGATACGGCCACATTCACCGACCGCGTGCGCTCGTGGGAGTCCGAGTACCTGTGGGAGCTCGCAACGCCGTCCTACCCTGCCCGGCGGGAGCGGCCGGAGCCGGACAGCCCGGTGCGGACGCCGTTCCAGCGCGACCGCGATCGGATCGTGCATTCCAAGGCGTTCCGGCGGCTCAAGCACAAGACGCAGGTCTTCGTGGCGCCGGAGGGTGATCACTATCGGACGCGGCTGACCCACACGCTCGAGGCGAGCTTCATCTCGCGGACGGTGGCGCGGGCGCTGGGTCTGAACGAGGACCTCACAGAGGCGATCGGGCTGGGGCACGACCTGGGGCATCCTCCATTCGGACACATCGGGGAGGAGGTACTGGATGAGTCGCTGTCGGCTGAGGGGAGGCGGTTCCGGCACAACGAGCACTCGCTGCGAGTTGTGGAGGTGCTGGAGGGGCACGGTGACGGACCCGGGCTGAACCTGACCGAGCCGGTGCGGGAGGGGATCCTGCGGCACACGGGTCCGGAGAAGCCGGGGACGCTGGAGGGGAGGGTGGTGCGGATCGTGGACCGAGTGGCCTACATCAACCACGACATCGACGACGCGCTGCGGGCCGGGATCATCGAGGAGGCTGACCTGCCGGCCGAGGAGATCGGGTTGCTGGGGGATACGGGCGCGGAGAGGGTGGACACGCTAGTCAGGGACATGGTGGAGCGCTCGCGGGCCCAGGGGGACATCGCCCAGAGCGAGGAGATCGGCGGGGCGATGCTGAGGCTCCGAAAGTTCATGTTCGAGAGGGTTTACCTGGGTGCCGAGGCGCGCTCGGAGCAGGAACGGGCGAGGACGGCGGTGGGAACGCTGTTCGCGCACTACACCGAACACCCGGACCTGGTGCCGGCGCCGGATCCCGATGCTGACCCGCTGCAGCGGGTGACCGACTACCTGGCTGGAATGACCGACAGGTTCTGCCTCACCGCGTACGAGAACCTCGCAGCTTCCGGAGATCCGGATGGTGCGGGTCCGTGGCAGATGCGAGATTGATGGGCATGGCACGGTTCTCGGATGAGAGCAAGCAGCGAGTGAAGGACGCCGCGGACATGGTGGAGATCGTGTCCGCCTACACCGACCTGCGTCAGAGGGGCAAGGACTGGTGGGGTCTGTGCCCGTTCCACGACGAGAACAGCCCGTCGTTCAAGGTGAACCCGCTGGACAAGCTCTATTACTGCTTCGGCTGCGAGGCGAAGGGGGACGTGTTTCGCTTCGTGGAGGAGAAGGAGGGGCTGAGCTTCCCCGAGGCGGTGGAGTCGCTCGCGGAGAGGTACGGGGTTGAGATCGAGCGGGACAGGGAGGACCCGCGGGCCGAGGCGGCGCGACGGAAGAAGGCCAGGCTGTATGAGGTGCTGGAGCGGACGGCGGCGTTCTACGCGAAGTACCTGTGGGAGGGCGAGAAGCGCGAGGCGGTGAAGGCCCGGGAGTACCTGGCCGGGAGGGGGCTGCAGGAGGAGTCGCTGAGGAAGTTCGATGTGGGGATGGCGCCCAACAGGTGGGACGCGGTCCTGCTCGGGGGGCAGAGCGCGGGGTTCAAGATCGAGGAGCTTTTCGAGGCGGGGCTGCTGCGCCGGAACAAGCGGGGGGCTTACGACCACTTCAGGCAGAGGATCACGTTCCCGATCCGTGACCAGCGGGGCCGGGTGCTTGGGTTCGGCGCGCGGGCGCAGCGACGAGAGGAGCGGGCGAAGTACGTGAACTCGCCCGAGAGCGACCTGTTCCGCAAGAGCAGCATGCTCTACGGGATCGACCTGGCGCGCGCCGAGATCGCGAAGGCGAAGAGGGCGATCGTGGTTGAGGGGTACACGGACGTGATCGCGCTGCACCAGGCGGGGGTGGAGGAGACGGTGGCGATCATGGGGACCGCGATCACGCCGGAGCAGCTGAAGATGCTGGGCGCGCTGACCGACACGGTGGTGCTGGCGTTGGACGCCGACCGGGCCGGTGCGGACGCGATGATCCGCGCGCAGAGGGTGGCGGGGGACCGCGGGATGGACCTGCGGGTGGCGGCGATGCCCGAGGACTCGGATCCCGCCGACATGCTGGCCGAGGGGCGCGGGGAGGAGTTCCGCGCGTTGGTGGAGGACGCGCTCGACCTGCTCACGTTCTGGGTACGGACCACGCTCTCGCGCGCCGATACCGCGAGCGGGGTAGGGAGGGACATCGCCCTCGACCAGGTGGGCGCGATCCTGAGGCCCGCGGAGGGTTCCGTGCGATTCGACGAGCTGATCCGCGAAGTTGCGGACCGGCTGGACACCGATCCCAGCCTGGTCAGGGAGCGGGTGCGGAACGCCAAGCCGTCGCCGGAGACTGACACGGGCGCGACGGGGGCCGCCAGGGAGCCCGCCCGTCCGGCTCCGCGCGCGCCGCTCACTCCGCGCGAGGCGAGGGAGCGGGCGCTGCTGACGATGTGCATCGCCGACCCGAAGCAGGGGAGGCCATTCATCGATCGGCTGACGCCCGAGCACGTTTCCCCCTCGGCCGCGAAGGCGCTGGGATGGATCCGGGAGCACCTGGACGCGCCGACGAGCGGGCTGCCGCGCGACGACGAGGAGCTCTACTCGCTGGTGACCGAGCTGGTGATGCGCTCGGCGCGCGGCGAGGGCTCGGACTGGGCCTCGGAGCGGGCCATGGAGCTGAACTTCATGCTGCTGGAACAGGAGCGCCTGGAGCGGGGCATCACCAACGCCCGCGAGGCGGGCCAGGACGAGGAGCGGGCCCGCCTGATCGCCGAAAGAGCCGAGCTCCGCAACCGCATCTCCCAGGCCGAGTCGATCGGGGTCTAGCCTCTCCGCGCCCGCGCCGTCGAGGCCCCGCGGCGTGACCCCGGGATCAGATCAAGCCTTTGAGCTCCCCCGCCCGGATTCGAACCAGGACTCCTTGATTAACAGTCAAGTTTGCTGCCATTACAACACGGGGGATCGCGCCTGCCCGAACGAGACTTGGCTCCTTCGGTCGGGGGCATTGTAGAAGCGGGCACCCTCACGGGTTGCGACGGCTCGTGCTCTCAGCCAAGGTGCCGGCTAGATCCGGCGCGGGCGCGCTCCTCGCACAGCTTCGCAGCCTTACCCGCGCCGTCGTTCTGGCGGGACCACAGCGCGAGCTGCTGAGCCCTCTCCCGGTACCTCGGGTCTCCCATGACCCGCCGCGCGGCGATCCGGATGCCCCGCGCAGACACCAGCCGTCGCGGCAGCGATTCACCGACCCCCGCCCAGGCCACCCGCGCGCCGTTCTCCGACATGTCCCCGGCGGCCGGGCACACCAGCACCGGTGCTCCCGCCTGCAGCGCGCGGCACACCGTCCCGTGGCCCCCGTGCGAGACCACCAGGTCGGCCTCCGCCATCGCCTGCGAGTAGGAGAGCCACTCCACCAGCACCGCATTCCCCGGCACCTCGATCGGCTCCTCGGGCTCATGTCCGTTCGTCGTCGCCAGCACCCGAACCCCCTCGCCCGCCAGTCCCTGAAGCGCCGCCCGCAGCATCCGGCACTCCGGGTCCTGCGCCGTGCTCGGTGCCACCACCACCAGCGGCTCGTCCCCATCGGGAATCCGGACCACCTCCGCCGGCAACTCGAAGAACAGCGGCCCCGTCACGTGCGTTCCCTGCGGCCACCCCCGGGGGTACTCGAGCTGCGGATAGGTGGCCACCAGCGCAAGCTCCCGGCTGATCCCTCCGTGGAACCGGTCCTCCGGCGCCAACCCCAGCTGCTCGCGCGTCCTGTTCAGCTCCCTGCGCCCCTGCCGCAGCCCCATCTCCAGCACCGGCATCGTCGCCCGCCACCCGGCGCGTCCCAGCGGCGTCCGCGGCGGCGCTAACCCCAGCGAGTACATCGGCTTCCCGTGCTCCATGACGGGATATACGTGCGGGATAAGCGTCGCCACCGGAACGCCCGCCGCCTCCGCCGCCAGCGCCGGCGCGCGGGTCAGGATGTCGCACACCGCCAGGTCCGGACGGAACTCCTCCATCAACCTGCCGAGCGCCATCGCCGCCTGCGCCACGACCTGCCCCTGCGGCGTATCGGGACCCGGGGGAGGGAACACCTCGTACTGCTGCGCCGGCTCGAACCTCAGCCCCTCGCCTTCGACCGCGTCCTGCCACCGGTCCCAGCTCTCCACCAGCACCTCGTGGCCGCGTCCCTTCAGCTCGCGCGCGAGCGCGAACGCGGGGAACGCGTGCCCCGCGTCCCCGAACGCGGCCACGAGCAAGCGCAGCTGCCTCCCTCCATTCACGCCGAGAAGCGTTCCAGACCCGCCCGATGAGCGCGAAATCCCGCGCGGTCCCCGCGGTCGCGGTACCACTGTCTCCATGTCCCGCAGCCGCCGCGACACAGCCGTCCGCCTGCGCAGCGCGGTCGAGGCCCTGCCTCGACACACCAAGGAGGGCATGCTCCGTGGCATCTGTGCGAACCGCGTGATCGTCGGCGCCTACACCGACAAGCGCGGGGGCGTCTGTCCCATGCTCGCCGCTCACCGCAACGGCGGCCGCACCAACTTCTCCACCTTCGCCAAGGCATGGGACGCCTTTACCGGCGCCCGCAGGCCGCGGCGCGCGAGCGTGCGCGAGGTCCGCACTCTGCGCGGCTACCTCGAGGCCGCCCTCATCCGCGAGGGAGTCGCGCCCCTCGAGCCCGCGAGCACCTCATCCCCCTGGGCGGAACGCCCTCTGACCGAGATCGTCCGCGAGCTCAAGGCCACACGCCGCCGCCGCGCCGCCCGCGATGCAAGCGATCACTCCGGGGTCACCATCGAGGAGCTCCTCGAGCGCACTTACCGTGAGGAGACAACTCCGATCGAAGTCACCTCCAACCGCGCCGGCGCGGCTAACGTCACCCCCGGTGACGCCCAAGCCGACACCCCCGCCCGGCCCCGCGCCTGACGCTCCAGCGCTCCCGCTCGCTCGCTCCGCTACTCCCGAAGAGATTCCCTTGGTCTCGGTCGTCATCCCGGTCCGCAACGGGGCATCCTTCATCGGCGACTGCATCACCGCCGTACTCGCCTGCGACTACCCACCGGACCGCCGCGAGATCCTGGTCGTGGACAACGCCTCCACCGATTCAACGGCCGCCGAGATCTCTCGCCACCCCGTCACCCTCCTGAGCGAGCCCCGCCGGGGCGTCTCCTTCGCCCGCAACCGCGGCATCGCGGCGTCCCGTGGCGAGATCCTCGCCTTCATCGACGGCGATTGCCTCGCCGACCCCTCTTGGCTGGGCGAGCTCTGCCGCCCCTTCGCCGATCCCTCCGTCGGTTGCGTCGCCGGCGAGCTGCGCCACCTTTCCGCGACCACCGCCGCCGAGCGCCAGGCCGTTCGCCTCCTTGGCGAGTGGCAGCGCTACGCCGTCAGCTCAAAGCCCCCTTACGCGATCACGGCCAACGCCGCCTACCGCC
>JAJTCK010000109.1 GCA_021323175.1 Solirubrobacterales bacterium
CACCTCCCCGCCCGAATCTCCGCGTACCTTGCCGGTCTCGGCCTGCATGGTGTCGGCGATCTCCTCGGTGTTGTCGAGCAGCCAATCGCGCAGCTTGTATAGCCACTGCGCGCGGCCCTTGTTGCCCAGGGCTTCCCACGCCGGCTGGTTGCCCCGCACGCGGGCGACGACCTCGGCGACCCGCTCGGGACCGTCGCTGGGGATCGAGGTGAGTACGGAGCCGTCGGCGGGCCGGCGCACCTCGATCGTGGCTCCGTTCCGGTTGACGCCCTCCTGCTTGCCGGCTGACCTGATGCCGATCGCCATCTGAGGCTCCCCTCGCTCGTAGGTAGCGGCGACGCTGCGGCCGTGTTCGTGGGGCGGACTCTACCGGTCCTGGCTGATCAGCCAGGAGCCGAGCTCGGCCCGCTCGGACCGGATCAGGGGTCCCCGCGGGCGTCCGTTTGCAGGGCTTTTCGCCCGGCTGGACACGGGGGAGCGCCGATCTTCCGACAGCGGTCCAAAGGCAGGCGGGGTCGCCGTGCGTACCTTGCCAGCGTTCCATGAATACGCGACCTCCCGGGTGGATGCCCGGGAGGGCAAGGAGGGGACTTCCGATAATGACTAAGCGGTTGGGCCTGACTGCCCTGCTCGCGCTCGCCGTCTCCCTGCTGGTACCGGGGATGGCCTTCGCGCAGGCGGATGCGGTCGATCCTGCGGCCCTCGACCTAGAGCTGGACAACCTGGTGAACTTGGCCGTGATCACTATCGCCTGGTGGGCGGTCGGCTACGGCATCAACTCGGCCTCGGGCAACGAGCTCATCGGCACCAGCGGCTTCTTCTTCCACTTCGATCAAACGATCGGAGCGGGTGCTGACGCCTTTAACGTGGCCGGTGCGGATGCGATGGGCATGCTGTTCGGCCTCGCGTTCGCCGCGGTCTCCCTGGCGATCGTCTGGGGCACGACCCTGGAGCGGATCAAATTCAGCGCCTACGCGCTGTTCGCGATCATCTTCGGCGCGCTGATCTACCCGATCGTGGCCCACTCGGTCTGGTCGGGCTTCGGCCTGCTGGATGACATCGGCGGCAAGGAGGTGCTCGACTTCGCGGGTTCCTCGGTGGTCCACTTGACGGGTGCGACCGCGGCCTTCGCGGCCCTGCTGCTGCTGGGCGCCCGCCGGGGCAAGTACGGGCCCGACGGCAGGCCCAGGGCGATCCCGGGTCACTCGATGCCGCTGGTCGGGCTGGGAGTGATGTTGCTGTGGATCGGCTGGTTCGGATTCAACGGCGGCTCCGCCCTGGCAACCGACGACGTGTTCTTCGCCGAGGTGGCGCTGAACACCCAGCTCGGAGCGGCCGGCGGCGTGATCGGCGCCTCGTTCGTGATCTGGATGATGACCCGCACGCTCGACGTCGGGATGGCCGGCAACGGCGCCATCGCGGGCCTCGTCGGGATCACGGCGGGCTGTGGTTACGTCGAGTACTGGGCGGCTCCGATCATCGGCCTCATCGCCGGCGTGATCGTCGTCTACGGCGTGATCCTGATCGAGAAGTACCTCGACGACCCCGTGGGAGCGCTCTCGGCGCACGGCCTGGCCGGCATCTGGGGCACGCTCGCGGTGGGGGTCTTCGGATCCTCGCGTCTGGTCGGCGATGTGGCCAGTCCGGGCGTCTGGTACGGCATCTTCGGTGATGCCGACCTGGGCGCCACGGTGGGTCAGCTCGGTGTGCAGGCCGTCGGCGTAGCCGCGACCTTCGCGTTCGTGCTGATCACCTCGCTGGCGGCGTTCGCCGCGATCAAGGCGACCATCGGCCTGCGAGTCTCCGAGGAGGACGAGCTCGCCGGGCTGGACATCACCAGCCACGGCATGTATGGCTATCCGGAGGCGTTCATCCCGGAGGAGGAGTACCCGACCGGCGACCACATCCCGGCCGTCGCTGGGATTCCCGTCGCCATGCCCTCGAAGCCCAGCAGGGCGAAGGCATAGAAGGGAACGACCAGATGAAGAAGATCGAAGCATTCATTCGCCACGAGGCGTTCGAGCCGATCAGGGCCGAGCTGCTCGACAGGGGCTTTCCCTCCCTGTCGATCAGCGAGGTAAAGGGCTCCGGCCGCCAAAAGGGCGTGGTGGAGCACTATCGGGGCTCGACCCTGACGGTCAACGTACGTCCCAAGATGAAGCTCGAGTGCGTCGTCGACGACAAGGACAAGGGGGTGGTCGTCGAGACCATTCTCAGGCACGCCCGCACGGGTGACGTCGGCGACGGCAAAATCTTCGTCCTGCCCGTGGATGAGGCGATTCGCATCCGCACCGGCGAGGACGGCGAAACCGTTCTGCAGGCCCACGAGGAGGAGGAGATTCCGGCCTAGGGAGCCGGATCGCTTCAGAGGTTGCGGTACGCGGCCGGGGGCGAGAGCCCCCGGCCGCCGCGCGCAGGGGTCAGCCCAGCAGCTTGGCCTTCTGGGCTGCGAACTCCTCCTCGGTCAGCACGCCCTTGTCGCGCAGCTCACCAAGCTCCTTGAGCTGCTCGATCGGGTCGGCCCCTGCCGGCTCCTGGGACGGCGGTTCGGCGTACCGCTGGCCTACGGAGCCCTGCTCCTGCTCGGCCCAGCGGTTCGCCTGGCGGCGCTGGACTCGACCGCTCACCGCAGACGCGGTGCCCGCGACCACAGCCGTTCGGGCCACTCCTCTGATCAGTCCCGGCATCTTCTGCTCCTTTCAGCTTGGGGTCAGCTCGTTTCCTCTGCGGCGTCCAGCGCCGCCTCGATGGCCTGGACGGGAATCCGGCCGTTGGCGACCAGCTGGCCGCCCGAGCGCCTGATCGCCGATGCGAACGGCGCCGCCCAGCGGTTCTCGTAGACGAGGAGCGCCGCCGAGGTCCCCGGTTCGAGCGCCTCGGCCGCGGTCTCGACGTCGTCATCGCCCAGCAGGCCGGACGATGCCCCCTCGAACACGCGCAGCTCCTCCACCTGCTCCGCGACCTCCGAGATCTCGATGCCCGCAACAGTCCCGTCCTCCGCCTTGGTGACGAACGCGAGGTCGAGGATGCGAATCAGGCCTCTTTCAACGAGGTCGAGCATGATCGGCGCTGCCTCGCCGGTCGGCTGCCGGCCGGGCCACTCGATCACGAGGTAATCGATCGGCCCCATCTCCTGATGCTCTTCGGTGCTCACGCCGACTCCTTTCAGCTCTTCTTTTCGGACCAAAGTGGCTCGCGTCTCGCCGGGGGGCAGGCACGGCCCGGCCTGAGCCTACAGCGGCCCCGCTCCCGGCGACCGCGCTCACCCGAATCACCCCTCGGGCGAGTTGACGACCGGGGCCGCGGCTACGGTCAGTCCGTCGGCCGCCGCTCGGACGCGGTTCGGCGGCCGTCAACGGCGGCCAGGCAAGCCAAAGGAGACTCAGATGCGAGAGATGCGAGGTACGGGCCGAGTGGTGTTCGCGGCGGTGATCCTGCTGATCGTGGGCACGCTCAACATCATCTACGGGATCGGCGCGCTCGACGACGCGAACATCTTCGTCAACGACACGCGCCTGGTGTTCGACAACCTGAACACACTCGGATGGGTCCTGATCATCCTCGGGCTCATCCAGCTCACCGGCGGCTTCTCGCTGATGGCCGGCAACGCCTACGGCCGCGTCATCGCGATCATCGGAGCGAGCCTCGGCGCCATCAACGCGCTGCTCTCGGTGGGCGGCGACCATCCGTGGTGGTCGCTCGGCGTCTTCGCCATCTGCCTCTACGTCCTGCACGGGATCCTCGTGTACGGCGAGGACGAGCGCGCAGCCCGCACCTGACCGTCTCGTAGCCAGCTAGGAGGATCCGGGGGCCCGCACGTGCGGGCCCCCGGTGCTTGCGGCCGTAGTTCAGGCGGCCGGCCGGTGCGGCTGCAGCTCGAGCCCCGTTTCGGCGAGCCAGCCGCGGAGGGCGTCGTGCATCGCGCGAACCCCCACGATCGGTCCCTGCACCTCGCTCCAGCCGGCCGGAACGAGCGCGAACGGATGGCTCTGCCATCCGCCCAGGCCGCCGTGGGACCCCATGAACTCCTCGAACGGCGCGATCTCGTTCGCCTCGGCGTCGTACATGCAGTTGACCAGGACGTCCGGGCAATGCCGGAACCCGTGCGTGCGCCTCAGGTGATCGGCTGCGTTCTCGCCGAATCCCAGCAGCGGGTCCGTCCCGGTGACCGAGTCCTCGGCCAGCCGCCGGGATCCGGCCCCTCCCAATACGAGGGGCTCCCCGTCGTCGCCCTTGACCATCACGAAGCCGATCCCGGGGTGCCCGGCCAACGCCGGCAGCAGGTCTGGGTGGGCCGCCCCGATCTCGTCCGCGCTCATACGGCGATCCCGTTCGGTCAGGTAGACCAGCCCGAGGCCTCCCGATGCCAAGACGATCGCCTCGGAATCGCCCGCGAACCTGCTCTCCTGCTCCACCGCCTCCCGGTTCGGCCCCAGCACGACCTCGCCTTCGACGAGCTGGTCGCGCGTGGCGCGGGCGAGCACCCGGGCTCCCGCACCGTGCTCCTCCCGGGCGTCGGTGAGGGCGGCTCCGACCGTGCTGAGCCCCTCGTCTGAGGGCGCGGGGGCGAAGACGTCGCCCTTCCGCAGCGAGCCCTGCACCAGATCGCCGAGCTCAAGGTCGTATCGCTGCCGGAATGGCCGTCCCTGGGTTTGGCCGTGATCCGAGAGGATCACCAGGCGGTAGGGGCGGGGGGCCTGCTCAACCGCCCGTTCCAGCCGCGCGAGCTGCGCGTCGTGCTGCCGCAGGACCGCGAACGCGTCGGGCTGCTCCACACCCGAGTGATGAGCGACCTCGTCATAGCCGACGAACGTCGAGTAGGACACGGGGACCCCCTCAACGATGTCCCCCAGCAGCGTGGCCACGTTCAGGTCGCGCATGACGACGGTGATGGCCCCGCGCATCAGCGGGTACAGGCCGCCGCGCGCCACGTGCTCCTCGCCCGCGCGCCGCTGGCGGCGCGCGGCCCTGAGCTCCAGCAGCATGTCCCAGAGGTAGAGCCCGAGCGTGCGTGTCAGCCCGTAGGGATCGGCGAAGTAGGCGAAGTACTCGCGCGCCGACGACCGCTGTCTGTCGCGGATGACGCTCATCGTCGCCGAGCAGCGGTGCGAGTCCCCGGAGAACATGTTGCCGCGGCTGGTGCCGCCCCCGAGCAGCCCCCCGCCGTCCGAGCGGCGCCGCTCGATCTCGGCGGCGTCCTTGCTGTGGTTGGACACCATCGTCTGCCCGGCCTCCTTCTCGTACCAGCGGAAGGCGGGCATGTCCTCGTTGCTTCCCAGCAGCAGGCCGGCCTGGCTCGCCCCGGTCTGCGAGGACAGGTCGCACTCCCA
>JAJTCK010000037.1 GCA_021323175.1 Solirubrobacterales bacterium
GAGTCGGCCTCGCAGGCGGTCGCAGGAAGCGAGGTGGTCTTCCACCTGGCCGCCCAGATAGCGATCCCACATTCCTACGTGGACCCCCGGACATTCTTCGAAACCAACGTCATCGGAGGTTTGAACGTCGCCCAGGCCTGCAGGGCGGAGGAGGTCGAGCGGCTCGTGCACACCTCGACCTCGGAGGTTTACGGAACCGCCCAGCAGGTCCCGATCTCTGAAGACCACCCGCTGAGCGCGCAGTCCCCGTACGCCGCCAGCAAGATCGGGGCCGACCATGCGGTCGCGAGCTTCCACCGCTCATTCGGCCTTCGGACCACGACCGTGCGCCCGTTCAACGTCTACGGGCCGCGGCAGTCAGGCCGCTCAGTCATCCCAGCGATCATCTCCCAGGCGCTGCATGGGAACACAATCGCCCTGGGCTCGCTGGAGCCCCGTAGGGACTTCACCTATGTGGCGGACGTCGTCCGCGGCTTCATCAACCTGGCAGAGACCGAGGGGACCGTCGGGGCGACCATCCAACTCGGAAGCGGAGGAGACGTCTCGATTGAGGAGCTGGTCGACGCAATCGGCGCCGCGATGGACCGAGACCTGGCAGTCGAGGCCGACGAGCGCCGCCTGCGGCCTCGTGACAGCGAGGTCATGAGGCTCCTGTCCGATCCGTCCCGCGCGACCGAGTTGACGGGCTGGCGCCCTGACGTAACCCTGGCTGAGGGACTGGCGCTGACGCTTACGTGGATCGAGGAGCACCTTGATCTGTACCGCACCGGCGAGCCGGTGACCTGATGCGTGCGGTGATCCTGGCCGGCGGCCGCGGGACCAGGCTGGCTCCCTACACGGCCGTGCTTCCCAAGCCGCTGCTCCCGGTAGGCGAGCGGCCGGTGCTGGAGCTCATCGTCCGCCAGCTGGCACGAGCCGGCGTCACCGAGATCGACCTGTGCATCGGCCACCTGGGCGAGCTGATCCGGGTCTACTTCAGCGAGAACTCGCATCTGCCGGACGGCGTCGACCTGCGCTATCACTGGGAGGACTCCCCGCTGGGTACGGTCGGCGCGCTGCGTCAGGTGCCCGACTTGAATGACACGTTTCTGCTGCTGAACGGAGACGTGCTCGCCACGATCGACTACGCGGAACTGATCGCCCACCACGAGAGGGAGGGCGTCGATCTGACCATCGCGGTCCGCCCCCAGGAGATCGAGACGTCGCTGGGCGTGGTCGAGGGCAACAACGGGAGAGTCACCGGCTTCACCGAGAAGCCCCGCATCAGCTTGACCGCGGCCACCGGCATCAACGTCGGAGAGCCATCGATCCTGACCCGGCTTCCGGCCGACGACTCGCCCTTCGACTTCCCCGATCTGGTCCAGGCCCTTCTGGGCAACGGTGGCCAGGTGAGCGCCTACCCGCTCGAGGGCACCTGGTTCGACATCGGGACCTTCGGCGAGTTCGAGAAAGCGCAGGCCGAGGTCGAGCGCCACCCCGAGCTGTACGGCGACTAGCCCGTTCCCGCGGCGCCGTGCACGGCCTCGATCACAAGCTCGCACTGCCACTGCTCCATGTGCGGGAACAGCGGCAGGCTCACAGTCCGGACCGCGTAGTCCTCGGTCACCGGCAGCTCGAGCTCCGAGTCCTCGTAGAGCTCGAAGTCGTGGATCGCCCTGTAATGGACGCCGGTCTCCACCCCGCGCTCGGCCAGCGCCCGGCGGAAGCCGTCACGGTTGGCGCCAGCCGCCAGGACCACGACGAAGAGATGGTGGCTCTGGCGCTCGTCCGCGGCGGGCGGCTCCAGCAACTCGATCCCTTCCAGGTCCTGCAGGGCCGACGCGTACTCGGAGGCGATCCGCGCCCTCGCCTGGTTTTCCTCGTCCAGCTTCTGCAGGCGCATGGTCGCCAGGCGCGCCCGCGGCTCATCGATGCGGTAATTGAACCCGAGCTCTCCGATCTCGTACGCAGAGACCCGCTGCCGGTGTCGCTCCCAGGACGTAGTGGTCATGCCGTGCGTGCGCAGAGAGCGCGCCCGATCGGCGAGCGCGGCATCGGCGGTGACGACCATCCCCCCCTCCCCGATCCCCAGGTTCTTGTTCGCGAAGAAGCTGAAGGCGCCGACTGTGCCGAAGGTGCCGGCGTGAACGTCCCCCAGGCGGGAACCGCCCGCGTGGGCGGCATCCTCGATCAGGGGCACGCCGCGGGCGGCGGCGAGGTCGGCGAGCGCTGCGGTCTCACCCATGCGCCCGCCGTAGGAGACGGTCGCGAGGGCCGAGCAACCCAGGTCCAGCGCCTCGGCGGCGGCCTCTGTAGACAGCCAGGGGCGCGTCACGCCAGCGATCTCGGCGAAGCGCGGTCGGGCGCCGGCATAGGTGGCCGCGTTGGCTGTCGCGACGAAGCTCATCGAGGGCATTGCGACGCGGTCCCCCTCAGCGACGCCGGCCACCAGCATGGCCAGGTGAAGCGCGGCGGTCCCGCTGCTTACCGCGACGGCGTGGGGCGCGCCGGTGTAGGCGGCGAAGCGGCTCTCCAACTCCTCCGTGGCAGGCCCGGAGCTGAGCCATCCGGAACGGTAGGCGTCCGCGACCGCCTCCACCTCCTCCTCGCCGATCCGGACGTCGAAAAGGGGGACCTCGAACATCCGGCTAGCGAACGGGATTCGGTGCAATTTGCCGCATTTTGTGCTTGCTCTCAGCACCCAGCACGGCTACTCTCCACGCCTGACAGGGAATCTTTTTTCGCAAGGAGCGCAGGAATTTGTCCGGGGGACGCTTGATAACGGGAGCATCTCGTATCGGCCTGCGGGTCGCAGCTCGGGCACGCCGGCAGATCCCGCAGCCGGCCCCGGAGCGGGTCCACGCGCGGGACGTGTGCAAGCGGGTCGGCGACGTGCTCTGCGTCATCCTGCTGCTGCCGGTCATCCTCCCAGTGGGCCTCATGATCAGTGCGGCGATCTTCGCAGACTCGCCGGGGCCGATCTTCTACCGCTCCACGCGGATTGGCCGCGGCGGCAGCCCCTTCCAGATGCTCAAGTTCCGCAAGATGCTCCGTGACGCCGTCGGCTCGTCGCTGACGGTCGCCAACGACGACCGATTCACGCCGATAGGCCGGTTCCTGGCGGCGAGCAGGCTTGACGAGCTGCCCCAGCTCTGGAACGTGCTCAAGGGGGAGATGCGACTGGTCGGCCCGCGGCCCGAGACCGTCGACTTCGTGGCCAGTCACCCCTTGGAGTACGAGGAGATACTCACCGTTACCCCCGGCATCACGGGACCCTCCCAGATCCAGCACTTCAATGAGGGCGCCCATCTGGAGGGAGTCGACGACCCGGTGCGCCACTATCTGGAGCAGATTCTGCCCTACAAGGTCGAGCTGGACATCCAGTACGTGCGCGAGTGGACCCTGTGGGGGGACTTCAAGCTCCTGCTCAGCACCTTCGCGCTTCCGTTCAGGGTCTTCACGATCAAGGCCCGGGAGCTCGTGCACCTGCCCCCGGGGCACCGGCGGGCGGGGTGGGTGGTCTCCTGCGCAGCAGTCCTCCTTCTGATCGCCTTCTCGGCCGGGGGCGGATCGGCCCGCTAAGCCGATGTTCCGGCCGGAACGCCTCCGGCCGGGCTAGGAGATCCGGGCGCCCTCGGGCACCCGGACGAGCTCGCGCTCGGCGAGCAGCTCGGCGACCTGCACCGCGTTGGTGGCCGCCCCCTTGCGCAGGTTGTCGCCCACGACCCACAGGTTCAGGCAACGCTCGTGCGAGGGGTCGCGCCGGATCCGCCCAACCAGCACCTCGTCGCGGCCCTCGACGGCGATCGGGAGGGGATAGATCCCGTCGCTCGGGTCATCCAGGACCACCACCCCCGGGGCGTTCGAAAGCAGCTCCCGGCAGTCCTCGGGGGAGAGGTCCTCGCGGGTCTGGACGTTGACCGACTCCGAATGACCGGTGACGACGGGCACGCGCACGCAGGTCGACGAGATGCCGACCTGCTCGGGCAGGTCAAGGATCTTGCGCGTCTCGCGCATGACCTTGCGCTCCTCGGTCGTGTAGTCGTCGCCCTCCAGGAACTGCTCGACCTGTGGCAGGACGTTGAACGCGACCTGGTGCGGAAAGACCTGAGGCTCGGCGCTCTCGCCGTCCAGGATCGCGCGGGACTGGGCCCTAAGCTCCTTGACCGCCTCGCGGCCCGTGCCCGAGACCGACTGATAGGTGGAGACGACGATCCGCTCGATGCCGGCCGCGTCCAGGATCGGCTTCAGGGCGACCATCATCTGCATCGTCGTGCAGTTGGGATTGGCGACCAGGCCGCTGTGCCCCTCGACCGCGTCGTCGTTGACGTCGGCGACGACAAGCGGCACGTCATCGTGCATCCGCCAGTAGCTCGTGTTGTCGACGACGACCGCGCCGGCGTGGATCAGGTGCGGCGCCCACTCGGCGCTGATCTTGCCGCCGGCCGAGGCCAGCGCCAGGTCCAGCCCCTGGATCGTCTCCGGCGTCAGCGGCACGCATTCGATGCTCGAGCCGTTGAAGTCGATCTTCTTGCCGGCCGAGCGTTCCGAGGCGAAGGGAACGACCTCCGAGGCGGGGAACTTCCGCTCCGCCAGGACCTCAAGGATCGTAGAGCCGACGGCGCCGGTGGCTCCCACGACTCCGACCCTGTAACCGCGCTCGGCCATCTCCGAAAGGGTAGGGGCTTGCCTAGCCTGCGACGGTCGGGCGGTGCTCGTCTCCAGCGGGCTCTTCCTTGCGGATCGCGCCCTCACCCAGCTCGAAGGCCTGGTGCAGCGCCTTGACGGCGTCGCTCACGCGGTCGGCGGCGATCACGCATGAGATCTTGATCGGCGAGGTGGAGATCATCTCGATGTTGATTCCCTGGCCGCCCAGGGTCTCGAAGACCTTGGCGGCGACGCCCGGGTGGCTGCGCATTCCCGCGCCGACTATGGACACCTTGCCGGTGTGCTCGTCGGTCTCGACGCCGTCGCTGACCTGAATCTTCTTCAGCGCATCCAGCGCGGCCGGCAGGTCGTTGCTCTCGATCGTGAACGAGAGATCCGCGCCGCCGTCGGTCGAGACGGGCTCGTTCTGGATGATCATGTCCACGTTCACGTTCGCGTCGGCCAGCGCCCGCAGGATGCGGCCGGCGACCCCGGGCTCGTCCCTGACCCCGGTCAGGGTCACGCGTGCCTCGTCGGTGGAGTGGGTCACGGCTGTGACGAGAGGTCGTTCCAAGGTCTCCTGCTCCGAGACGACGAGGGTACCGGGGCCATCCTCGCTGGAGCTGCGGCAGTGGATCTGGACGCCGTGGTTCCGCGCGTACTCGACCGAGCGCAGCTGCAGCACCTTCGCTCCGGAGGCCGCCATCTCCAACATCTCCTCGTAGGACACGACCGGAAGCTTCCGCGCCTCGGGCACGATGCGCGGGTCGGCGCTGTAGACGCCGCGAACGTCCGTGTAGATCTCGCAGACCTCTCCGCCCAGCGCGGCGGCGAGCGCCACCGCGGTCGTGTCTGAGCCACCGCGGCCCAGCGTCGTCACGTCGCGGCTGTCGGTCGAGACCCCCTGGAAGCCGGCGACCAGCACGATGGAGTCCTGTCCCAGCGCGTCCCGGATGCGGTCGGCCCGCACGTCGATGATTCGCGCCTTGGTGTGGGAGGAGTCGGTGACGATCCCCGCCTGCGAGCCCGTCAGGGAGATGGCCTTGTGCCCAAGCTCGACGATCGCCATGGCGCACAGGGCGCAGCTGATCCGCTCGCCCGTCGAGAGCAGCATGTCCATCTCGCGCGGGTCCGGCCGCTCGGCGACCTCGCGGGCCATCTCGACCAGCTCGTCGGTGGTTGATCCCCTGGCCGACAGGACCGCGACGACGCTCGTGCCCTGCTCGCGCGCGGCGACGATGCGCCCGGCGGCGCGCTTGATCTCCTCGGCGCCCGCGACCGAGGTGCCGCCGAACTTCATGACCACCAGGTCGGGGCTCTTCGCCCCCGCCTGCTCCTGTGCGCCGGCTGCCGCCATCGCGGCTGAGGATACGGGCGGACGCCCCCGCCGTCCCAGGGCGGCGAGACTTCGGAGGGCCGCGACTAAAATCGCGCCGGATGCCGGCCCCGAACTGGACCACGGTGCGTTCCAGGCTGCGGGGGCTCCGGGCCCACATCCCTACGCCTCCCTGGCCGCGCCACTGGGACGAGCGGCTGCGCCGCTTGGCGCTGGCGGGAATCGTCGTCGTCGCGCTGCTGCTGGCGGGCCTCTCGATCCTGCTCCAGCGCAGTGGCGGCGACGATGATGCCGACCCCGCGCCGGTCCAGGCGCCCGAGAAGGTCACGCGCGAACTGGGACGCCTGGCGCTGGCGCAGAAGGCCGACGCGGTGGTGATCTCGGGGTTCGCGACCGCGAACGCAGCGGCCAGGCTCGCTCGCGAGTCGGAGGTCGGCGGGATCTTGGTCGGCCCGGAGGACTGGTACGGCTCGTTCAAGGGACGCACGCTGCTCTCTCGCCTGCAGGCCCAGAGCAGCGTCGGGGGCCGGACGCCGCCGCTGGTCGTGGGCAGGCAGGAGGGCGGCGCCTACCGCTCCTATCCGTCGCTTCCCCCCGCGCTCGGGCAGCGCGACATCGCGGCCACAGGAGACCCGGCCGAGGCGCGAGAGTGGGCCGCGCAGACGGGACGGGTGATGACGAAGGTCGGCTTCGACATGAACCTTGCCCCGATCGCGGACGTCGCGACCCTGGACAGTCCCCTCTCGGACCGCGCGTTCAGCGACGACCCCGTGGTGGTGACGGCGATGGCCGGCGCCGCGGCCCAGGGATGCCGCGAGAGCGGCATGGCCTGCGCCATGCCCTTCTTCCCCGGGCTCGGCGCCTCCTCCCAGAGCACCTTGGAGGGGCCGGCCAGCGTGGGGCTGGACCCGGAGTCGCTCAGCGTCCGCGACCTGGAGCCCTTCCGCGCGGCGATCCGCCAGCAAGTACCGGCGCTCGTCCTGTCGCTGGCTCTCTACGCCGGCTATGACCCGGTGACGCCCGGTGCGCTCTCTCCGTCGGTCGCAACGGGCCTGCTTCGCGACGACCTCGGATACAAGGGCGTCGCCATCTCCGACGACCTGAGCACGGGTGTGCCGGCGACCAGCCTCTCGCCCCCCAAGGCGGCCGTGCGGGCACTCGCGGCCGGCTCCGACATGGTGGTCGTGTCCGACCCCGGGGAGGCAGCCGCCGCCCGCGACGCAATCGCTCGCGCGGCGCGCTCGGGCGGGCTCCCCTCGGAGCGCCTGGACCAGGCGGCCGCACGGGCACTGTCGCTGCGCCAGCGCTTCGCTGAGTGAGGGACGTCACCTAACCGGACCTATCTGGGTGATACATATGGCCGATGAAGCAGCTGACTGCGACGGCCAAGGTGATTCTGGGGATGCTGGCGATGCGGCCCCGGTCCGGCTACGAGATCAAGAGCTTCGTGGACCGGTCGACCCGATTCTTCTGGGCGGCCAGCTACGGCCAGATCTATCCTGAGCTGCGCCGCCTGTCCCAGGCCGGCCTGATCGAGGGCACCGATTCCCCCACCGGGGGGCGCCAGCGGACGATCTACGAGCTGACCCGGGCGGGGTGGCACGAGCTGGAGACCTGGCACTCCGAGCCTGGCGAGCACTTCGACTACCGCGACGAGGCCATGCTGAAGCTGTTCTTCGCGGGAGCCGTCGCCCCCAAGCGCGCGGCCGAGATCTCCCGGGAGCGCGCGGAGCAGGCCGCCGAGGTGGCCGACGCCCTGCGCGCGGTCGAGGCGGGCGCCCCCGGCGATGACCAGGCCTCCTATGCGGTGCTGCGCTTCGGGATCGACCTCAATCAGTTCATCGCCGACTGGTTCGAGCGGCAGGCGCTGGCGTTCGACGAGGGCATCCCTCTGGCCAAGCTCCCCGCCCCCGAGGATCCCGAAGAACAGGAGAAAGGCTGATGTTCGGCGCTCTCGCAAGCCTGGCCCAGCGGCACCGGCTCGCCGTCGTGCTGACCGCCGTGGTCCTGTTCGGGGCGGCAGGGGCGATCGGCAGCTCGGTCGCCGAGCGGCTCGATCCCTACGGGGCCGACGACCCCGATACCGAGAGCGTGATCGCCGATCAGAAGCTGCGCGAGGCAGGCTTCCGCGACGCGGGGGTGATCGTCCTGATCGAGGACGCTCCCGTCGCGACCCAGGCCGGGCGCGAGCGGGTCAATGAGGTCACCGAGGTACTGGTCACCGACCCCGACGTCGCCCGCGTCACGGGCTTCCTGGGCACGGGGTCCGAGGAGTTCCTCTCGCGCGACGGCGACTCGACCTATCTGGCGGTCAGCCTGGCGCCGACCGGCGACAAGGACCAGCAGGAGGCCGCGGACAGGATCCGGGAGGAGTTCGCCGGCCAGGACGACGTCGGCGTCGGCGGGTACGCCCTCGCTCAGGAGCAGGTGAACCAGCAGGTCGAGGAGGACCTGCGCCGCGCCGAGATGCTCGCCTTCCCCCTCCTCTTCCTGCTCTCGTTCATCTTCTTCCGGAGCCTGGTGGCGTCGGCCCTGCCCCTGCTCGTCGGGATGCTCGCCATCCTCGGGACCTTCTTCCTGCTTCGGGTCGCCAGTGAGCTGGGCTCTGTCTCGATCTTCGCCCTCAACCTGACCACCGGCCTGGGCCTGGGGCTTGCGATCGACTACAGCCTGTTCATGGTCTCCCGCTATCGCGAGGAGATCGCGCGGTCAGGACCCGGGATGGAGGCGATGCGCCGCACGATGGCGACCGCGGGCCGCACCGTCTTCTTCTCGTCGCTGACCGTGGCGGCGGCGCTGGCCTCGCTCCTGGTCTTCCCCCAGCGGTTCCTCTACTCCATGGGGCTGGGCGGCTCGATGGTGGCGATCCTCGCGGCGCTGATCTCGCTGACGGTCCTGCCCGCCGTGCTGGCCCTGCTGGGGGAGCGAATCAACTCGCTCGCCCCCAAGTTCCTGCAGCGCCGCCAGGAGGCCGAGACAGCCCCTGTGGAAAGCGGATTCTGGTATCGGCTTTCGCGCTTCGTGATGAGGCGGCCCGCCCCGATCGCGATCGCGAGCGCGGCTTTCCTGATCGCCCTGGGCCTTCCGTTCCTCCGCATCGAGTTCACCTCGCCGGACTCCCAGATCCTGCCCCAGGAGCGAAGTGCCCGCCAGGTCGACGACGTGCTGCGCGCCGAGTTTCCGCCCAACCGCGACACGCCCATCCGAGTGCTGGCCGAGGACGCGAGCGCGGCGGACGTGCGTCAGCTGAGCGCCCGCCTCCGCGAGACCGAGGGCGTGGTCGCGGTCAACCCGCCGCAGCGTCTGGCCGGCGGCGACACTGTGATCGAGGCGATCGCGGCGGAGCCGTACATCGCGAACAGCAGCCGCGAGACGGTTCGCGACGTGCGCGAGCTGTCGATCCCCGGCGAGGACGTGCTCGTCACGGGGGCGACCGCCAATTTCCTCGACTTCCAGGAGAGCCTGAAGGAGCATCTGCCCCTGGCGGTGGCGATCATCGTGATCGCGACCCTGATCGTGCTCTTCCTGATGACTGGGTCGGTGGTGCTGCCCGTCAAGCAGCTGCTGATGAACGTGCTCAACCTGAGCGCGGTCTTCGGGATCCTCGTGCTGATCTTCCAGGACGGGCGGCTCGAGGGCCTGCTCGACTACAAGAGCCAGGACGCGATCGAGCAGACGATGCCGATCCTGCTGTTCGCGGTGGCGTTCGGGCTCTCGACCGACTACGGCGTGTTCCTGCTGTCGCGGATCAAGGAGGCGCGCGACGGCGGCGCCGGCGACACCGACGCGGTGGCGATCGGACTCGAGCGGACGGGCCGGATCGTGACGGCCGCGGCGCTGCTGTTCGCGATCGCGATCGGGGCTTTCGCCACCTCGGAGATCATCTTCATCAAGCAGAACGGGATCGGGACCGCGCTGGCGGTGCTGATCGACGCGACCATCATCCGGGCACTGCTGGTCCCGTCGCTGATGGCCATGCTCGGCCGCTGGAACTGGTGGGCGCCGAAGCCGCTGCGCCGGCTCTACTGGCGCTTCGGCGTCAGCGAGGCCGCATAGCGGTCACGGGCTTGCGGGGCGCGCAGGCGGGTATGTCTATCCTGCCGCCACCGTGACCATCGCAACGGCCATATTCCTGATCGCGATCGGCGCAATCCTGCGCTACGCGATCACCGTCGAGGCCGACGTCATCGACATCCAGACCGTCGGCCTGATCCTGATGATCGCCGGCGGCGCTGGCCTGGCCATCTCACTGCTCTACGAGCTGGTCCAGCAGGGCAACCGCGACAAGGACCGTCGCGATGACGTCCCGCCGACGCGCAGCCGGTACGACGACCCGACCCGCCGCCTCTAGCTGCGGGCACTCGCCTCTCCTCGCGGCTCAGCCGCGCCGCCGTTTAGCCGAGCGCGCGTCGCCCCGCCAGAGCCTTGCCGAGCGTCACCTCGTCGGCGTGCTCCAGGTCCGCCCCGACCGGGAGGCCGCTCGCCAGTCGTGTGACCGTGACCGCGCCGTTGGCGCCCGCGCGGTCCCGAAGTGACGCCGCGATGTGCAGCGCGGTCGCCTCGCCGGTGGTGGTGGGGTTCGTGGCGAGCACCACCTCGCTCACCCCGGAGTCCACCCGCTCCAGCAGCTCGGCGATCTTCAGGTCCTCGGGGTCGATCCCGTCGATGGGCGAGAGCGCGCCCCCGAGCACGTGATAGACGCCGCGGTATTCGCCGGTCCGCTCGATTGGGATCACGTCGGCCGGCTCCTCGACGACGCAGATCAGCGATCGGTCTCGGCGCTCGTCCTCGCAGATGCGGCAGCGGGGCCCCTCGGAGAGGTTGAAGCAGACCTCGCACAGCCCAACCTTTTCCTTGACCTCGCGGATCGCCTCGGCCAGCGCCAGCGCGTCGTCGTCATCCGCGCGAAGGATGTGAAAGGCGAGCCGCTGGGCCGTGCGCTGCCCGATCCCGGGCAGCTTGGAGAGCTCGCCGATCAGGCGGCTGATCGGGCCTGCGTACACGCCACCAGCCTAGCTGCGGGTTGTCGCTACCTCTGGCGCTACAGGCCGGGCAGGCCCGGCAGGCCTCCGCCCGGGGCGCCGGCGATGCCGCCGAGCTTGCTGTTGGCCAGCTCCTGGGCGGAGCGGATCGCCTCGTTCACGGCCGCGGTGACCATGTCCTGGAGCAGCTCGGGGTCGTCGGGGTCGATCGCCTCGGGCGAGATCGAGATCTCGCGCAGACTCATGTCGCCGGTCATGGTCACCGTGACCATTCCGCCACCGGCGCTGGCCTCGACGGTCTCGTCCTTCAGCTCCTCCTGGGCCTTGGCCATCTCGGCCTGCATCTGCTGCACCTGCTTCATCAGCTGCCCCATGTCGGGTCCCTTGGGCATCAGCCTGCCTCACTCTCTCGCGCGTCGGCGTCGTCGCCCGTCACCTCGCGCGCGTCGAAGTTGCTCTTGATCAGTTCGATGATCTCCTCCTCGCCCATCTCCTCGGTGCCATTGGCCTCGGTGGAGGGCACCTCGTCCTCGAGCAGGACGTAGGCGGGCCGCAGCTGCTCGCCGACGATCGCCTGGAGCGCCTCGGCGATCCGCTCGATATTGGCGCGGGACTCGGCCTTGCGCTTGTTGAACTTGGCCGAGGGAGGAAATCCGATCCGGAGAATGGACCGCTCGGACTCCACCGCAACCGGCCGCGTCCCGTCGAAGAGCGTGCTGAGCATCTCGGAGTCTCCGCGGACGTGATCTACCACCGCGGGCCACAGCTCGAGGACCCGCTCGATCTCTACGGACGCGGCGACGGCCGCGCCGCCTGACTCCGCGGCCGGTCCCGGGTCCTCGTCCTCGGGCGCCGTGTCGTGTCGCTCTGGCTGCGAGGGCGCCGGCTCGGAGGCGTCGGAATCGGTCGCAGGCGCGTCTTCGGGCGCCATTTCCGGCTCAAGATCGGCCTTGGACTCGGGCGCGGCGTCGGGCGGCGGTGCGGGGGCGGAGTTGCCGTGGTTTCTCTCCAGCGACTCGATTCGCCGCAGGAGGGCCTCCTGCGAGGAATCCAGCGCCGGGCGGGTCACCTTGAGCAGGGCGACTTCCAGGCTCAGACGGGGGTCGTCGCCCTCGCGCATGTTCGCCCCAGCGACCGAAAGCGCGTCGATAGCTCCCATCAGCTTCGCCTCGCCGATGCGACCGGCCTGCTCGGCCAGGCGGTCCGGTTGGGCGACCGTGACGGTGAAGGAGTCGGGAACCTCGCCAGTCGCCCGCGCAACGAGGAGTTGGCGCAGGTGCGCGATCAGGTCGCGAGCGAACTGCCCGGGGTCCCTGCCCGAGCGGGCCAGGGACTCGACGGCGCGCAGCGCAACGGCCGCGTCGCCGGAGCTGATCGCGTCGGTCGCCTCGAACAGAAGGTCGGCATCTGCCGCCCCGAGCAGCTCGATGACGTCGTCGGTGGCAATCCTGTCCCCGCCGAATGAGACCAGCTGGTCCAGCGTCCCCAGGGCGTCGCGAAAGCTTCCCGAGGCCGAGCGGGCGACCAGAGCGACGGCGCCGTCCTCGACCTCGATGCCCTCGGCTTTCGCCACACGGCGGACGACCTCGGCGATCTGCTCCAGCGAGGGACGCTGGAAGTCGAAGCGCTGGGTCCGATCGACGATCGTCGCCATCACCTTCTGCGGCTCCGTGGTCGCCAGCACGAACGCGGTGTTGGGGGGAGGCTCCTCGAGCGTCTTCAGGAAGGCATTCCAAGCCTCCTTGGTCAGCATGTGGGCCTCGTCGAGGATGTAGACCTTCCAGCGCCCTTCCGCGGGCGCATAGCCGACGCGCTCGCGCAGCTCGCGCACGTCGTCCACTGACCTGTTCGAGGCAGCGTCCATCTCAATCACGTCGAGCGAGGTGCCCGCGGCAATCGTCCGGCACGGCTCGCACTCGCCGCACGGGGTCAGTGTCGGCCCGTTCACACAGTTGAGCGACCGGGCGAGGATCTTCGCCATCGAGGTCTTTCCGGTCCCGCGCGAGCCGACGAACAGGTAGGCGTGGTGCACCCGGTCCTGGGTGACGGCGTTGGAGAGGGTGCGGACGACGTGCTCCTGCCCGACCACCTCAGCGAAGCTCTGGGGCCGGTGGCGACGATAAAGGGAGGCGGACTCGGCCACGTCGCGAGTCTAACCAGCGTCCATCCGGTCGCTCACTTCTGGAAGCCGGAATATGCTCAGTTTCGTGGCGTACGACGAGACTCTGGCTGACCGCATCCGGGGAGCGCTCTCAGCGAGGGCGGAGGTCAGCGAGCGCAAGATGTTCGGGGGCATCGCGTTCATGGTCGCCGGGAACATGGCGGTCGGGGTGACCGGCGAGGAGATGATGGTGCGCCTCGATCCGGGCGATGCCGAGAAGGCGCGTTCCGAGGACGGCGTGCGCGAGATGGACTTCACCGGACGGCCCCTGAAGGGGTTCGTCTACGTGGCTCCCGAGCGGCTGGCCGGCGACGAGGACCTGGCCGAGTGGGTCGACGCCGGGGCCGACTTCGCCGCCTCCCTTCCCGCCAAGTAGCGGGTCGGGGCGGCGGAAGTAGATGGACCGTGCACCCGCCCTCGAGAACAAGCACCCGGACGCGTCGGTCGCGGTCGGCTCGGGCCAGGCTTGCCTGCATCACATGCCGGCTACCGCTTAAGGCTGCTTCCTTCCGGACCTGACCTGATTCACGGGCCACCATTGCGCAGGACCTGGCCTTCAACGCCGCCCGCTGCGACCCGGCTCCGAACGCCGGACCCTCAGACGGGAATTCGGCCTCGCTAGAGCGGATTGCGAGTGCAGGGCACCGCTAATTCCCCGCCTAGCACGGTCCGCATCGAATCCTAGACCCTCGGCGACCCGCAGCGGAGCGGCGTCTCAGGTCAAGGGGCGAGGCGCTCGATCGACCAGCCGCCGCCGTCGCGGCGGTAGAGGAAGCGGTCGTGCATACGGTCGTCGCGGCCCTGCCAGAACTCCACCGTCTCCGGCTCGACGGCATAGCCCCCCCAGTGACCGGGCCTCTCGATCGGCCCCTCCCCCAGGCGCTCCTCGGCCTCCGCGTAGAGGCGGTCCAGGTCCTCGCGCTCGGTCGGCCGGCTCTGCGGAGAGACCGAGGCGCCGATCTGGCTGCCCCGCGGCCGGGTCGCGAAGTACTCATCCGAGTCGGCGGCGGGCAGGCGGGTGACCCTCCCCCGCACCCGGACCTGGCGGTCGAGCTCGCGCCAGTAGAGGACGAGCGCGGCCCTGGGGGACGCGAGCAGCTCGGCCCCCTTGGCGCTCTCGTAGTTGGTGAAGAAGCGGAAGCCGGCCGGGCCGAACCCTTTCAGCAGGACCATGCGCGCGTTGGGCGCACCGTCCTCGTCCACGGTGGCGACCGTCATCGCATCGGGCAGCGGCACTTCGCGCTCGGCGAGCTTCCACCACTCGGCGAATTGGTCAAACGGGTCGTCCGCGAGCGTGACCCGCTCGAGCGGCGGGAGTCCGTGGCGTCGAGGGCTCATCGCCACATCATGCCCTGCGGTGAGCGTGGGGCTCGGTTCCCTAGAGCTTCATCGAGTCACGCTTGCTTCGGGTCTGACCGTCCAGGTTTCCGTCGTCCTCCTCGGCGCTCGTTCCCTCGATGTCGATGTGAGGCAGGAAGCGGTCGGCCCACTTCGGAACCCACCAGGCGGCTTCGCCGGCCATCGTCATGATCGCCGGCGCGAACAGCAGCACTGCGAGCGCCGCGAGGAAGACCCCGACCGACAGGCCGACGCCGAACTGCTTCACGGTCGGGTCCCCGTTGAGGATGAAGCTGCCGAAGACCGACATCATGATCAGGGCCGCCGCGCTGATCACGCGGCCGCCTGCGGCGAGCCCGAGCCTGACCGCGGACCTGTTGCCCTTGGTCCCCGCTCGCGCGTGCTCGATCTGGCTCATCAGGAAAACCTGGTAGTCCATTGAGAGCCCGAACAGCACGGCGAACATGATCAGCGGCACGTAGCTCGCGATCGGGACCGAGTCACCGGCCGTGTCGATGCCGACGAGCGAGATGCCCCATCCGAACTGGAAGATCGCGGTCAGCACCCCGAACGCCGCCGAGACCGCCAGCACGATCGCGATCACGGCCTGCGTGGCGACGATGAACGACCGGAACGCCATCAGCAGCACCAGAAACCCCAGCGCGACGACCGCGAAGATGACGAGGAAGAGCGTCGAGGTGATCGCGTCGGCCAGATCCAGGTTGCCCGCAGTGGAGCCGCCCAGGTGGGCCTCCATGTCCTCGCCCTCGGCCTCCTGCGGGATGACGTAATCGCGGATCGTGTTGACCAGGTCGGCAGTGTCCTGGTCTGCGGGATCAGTGTCCGAGATCACGGTGAAGACGGCCGCGTTGCCGTCATCGTTGATGCCGGGCGGTGAGACCAGCGCGACACCGACGGCATCGGTCAACCCCTCCTGCAGGTTGACCAGCCGGGTGTCGGTTCCACGCTTGTCCCCGCCCGCCAGGGTCAGCTCCTGGGTCAGGGTGTTCTTGAGCTTCTCGGCCTGCTGTTGCTGGACCGCGGCCTGCTGCTGGAGGGCCTCGAGTTGGACCTTCTGCGTGTTCAGGTTGGCGGCCTTGACCTTGAGGTTGGCCGCCTGCTGGATCAGCTTGTTCTTCGCCTTGACCAGGGTCAGCGCCTGGGCCGCGGTCTCGGCAGCCATGATCGCGATGCCGAACGCCTCGCCGCCGAGCTTTGTCGCCTCGTCCTTGAGGCGCTTGACCTCGCCGGCCAGCTCCTTGCCCTGCTGGTTCAGCTCTTTCTGCTGGTCGCGGACCCCGTTGAGCTGGTCCTGGAGCTGCTCCTCGCGGCGCTGGAGCTGCGCGAGGCGGACCCGGTCGGTGGTGCGCTCCTCGGCGGCCTGGATGCGCTCGATGCGCGCGACCAGCTCCGCCGCCTCGGCGGCGAGGGTCGCCGCCTGCCTTACCAGGGCGACCGCCTCACCTACCAGCGGCTCTAGCTGAGTGAGGATGCCGCGCTGCTTGCTCAGCCGGGTCGCGTTCTTCTGCAGCCGGCCCTTCTCGGTCTTCAGGTCTCCGGCCTTGGTCTCCAGGGCGTCCTTCTCGGCCAGCAGCGCGGACTCCTGGGCCTCAAGCGCGTCGGCCGAGCGCTGCAGTGACTCGGCTCCCGTCTCGCCCTGGGCCTGCTCCTCCTCCAGCTGCGTCTGCAGATCCTGGGCTTTGGCGTACTGCTTGTTGAACTCCTCGCTTGGCTTGGCCGGCTCGTCGCCCAGGTTGACCGCGACCAGCAGCGGTCCGTTGTAGCCGGGGCCGAAGCCCTTCGCGAGCAGGTCGTAGGCCTGGCGCTCGGTGGTGTCCTTGGGCGTCGCCCCAATGTCCTCCTGGCCCAACTCGAGCGAGAAGAAGGGGACCATCAGCGGGATCAGAACCGCGAGCATCAGCGCAACCGCCCTGCCCGGGTTGCCGGTCACGAACGCCGCCCACCTGCCCCAGAAGCCCTGGTCGGCGGGCTTCGGCTTCGGGTGCAGGAAGGCGGGCAGGGCGATGGAGTCGATCCGGTCCCCGACCAGCGCCAGCAGCGCGGGCAGCAGCGAGATCGCCGCCAGCACCGCGGTCAAGACCGCGAAGGCGGAGGCGTAACCCAGCGAGGTCACCAGCGGAATCCCGGCGATCAGCAGCGTGACCAGCGCCAGGATCACGGTTGTGCCCGCGAACACGATCGCCGTTCCCGTCGTCCCGACCGAGGTTGCGATCGCGTCCTCCGTCGACATTCCCTCGGCCCGGTGGGTCCGGTAGCGGCTGACCATGAACAGGGCGTAGTCGATCCCCACCCCCAGGCCGATCATCGTCCCCAAGGTGGGGGCGATCGTCGGCACCTCGGTGACGTGCCCGAGCAGCCCGATCAACGACAACCCCACCAGCAGGCCGAGCACGGCGGGCATGATCGCCATGCCCATCGCCACCAGTGTCCCGAAGGTGAAGGTCAGGATCAGCATCGCGGCGATCAGGCCGATCAGGTCGCTGCTGCCGGTCTCGGGCTCGGACAGCTCCGATCCGATCTGGCCGCCCGCCGCGACCTTCATTCCCGCCTTGCGGGCCGGCTCCGCAGCGTTCAGGAATCGCTGCGCCAGACCCTCGGTGACCTTTTCGTTGCCGATGTTCAGCAGTACCGTCAGAAACGCGATCCGCTTGTCCTTGCTGATCTGCGACTGGCCGCGCTGGCTGAACGGGCTGGTCGCGCTGTAGACATGGGGGAGCTTCTTCATCGCGTCGAAGCTCTCCTGGATCGCGCTCTTGTTCTCGGCGTCCGTGACCTTCTCGCCCCGCGGCGCCTCGAAGATGATCGGGTTCTGGCCGTTCTGCTGGGGCGGAAAGCGCTCCTGCAGCAGGTCCGTCGCCGCCTGGCTGTCGGTCCCCGGCAGCTCCAGGTTGTTGGACGTGTTCGCCCCCTCCGTCTTGACCAGGCCGATCACGGCGATCAGGGCTATCGCCCACGCTCCGAGGACCACCCATTTGTGATGGGCGGCGAAGTTGCCCAGTCGATGCAGACGTTGAGCCAAGGTCCAACCTCTCCCCCGGAGCGGTCGCGCGCGAGTCTATGCGGCGCCATGGACCCCTCCCGCTGCGGCCTATGATTCGCCGCCGGGGCGCGTAGCTCAGTGGGAGAGCGCTCGCTTCACACGCGAGAGGTCGCTGGTTCGAAACCAGCCGCGCCCATCCCCGGAGTCCACGTTCTCCTGCGACATCGCCGACTCCCGCAGCCCGGGCGCTTCGAGGCTTCCGCCTCGAAGCGGTGTCACAGACCCTCCACGACACGCACT
>JAJTCK010000110.1 GCA_021323175.1 Solirubrobacterales bacterium
CGGCCCGATTCACTCGCCCGCGAGATGACCGAGGAGTTCATCGCCAAGTACTCGGGCCAGCGCGGGCTTCCGGCGGGCGGCGAGGCCAAGAGGCCCAAGAAGGCCGCCAAGGCCAAAGCCAAGGCCAAGGCCAAGAAACCCAAGACGCGGGCCAAGGCCTAGCCGGTCCGGGCATCGGTCCTTCACCGGGGCGCGCCTCCCGAGCGAGAGCGCGCCCCGCGTCGTTCCGCGGCCTCTGAGCCGGCGCAAGGCTGCGCAGCCCCACCTGCGCCCGCGCGATACCGGGCTTATGCTGGGCCGGTGGCAGCCGGCGGAAGACTCGCGATCGCCCAGGTGAGTCCCCAGCGGTGGGACTCGCGCACGAGATCTCGGAGTTCGTGCGCGCGACCTCTGAGCACCTGGCCGAGCGCGGTCACCGGATCCTGGTCGCTGCGCCCTCTGACTCGCGGACCGCGATCCGCGACTCCAGGCGCGCGATCCGGGCGGCGACGGGGGATCCGGGATCCCTGTTCTCGGAGGGGCCCCTCCGCGTGCTCGCGATCGGTCAGAGCATCCCGCTCCCCAGCGGCCCGCGGCGGCGGCCACCGCCGATTCCGCTTGATGTCAGCCGCGCGCTCGAGCAGCTGCTCGACGCCGTGCCGTTCGACATCGTCCACGTTCACGAGCCGTTCGCTCCCAGCCCGGGGTCGGCGGCGCTCCGGCACTCCCTGTCGTTGAACGTCGCCACCTTCCATGAGCCCGCCGAACGCGTCCTGTCGACGCAGGTCGCGCGCCTGCTGGTCGAGATGTTCTTCGGGCGAATAGATGAGCGCAGCGCGACCAACCAAGCCACCGCTGAGATGCTCGAGCGGTTCTTCCCTGGGCCATGTGAGGTGATTCGCCCCGGCGCGGGGACCGCGCCTCCAGCGCTGGAACGTCCACCTGAGGGAACGATCAGGATCCTTCACTGCGCGCAGGAGGAGAGGGGTGCGCTGCGGCTCGTCCTGCGGGCGCTGCGCAGGCTGCCTGACGACCTGGACTGGGAGGGGGTGATCTGGTTCGACGGCCCGACCGACCCGCTGGCGCGGGTGAGCAAGCGGCTGCGGGAGCGGCTCAGGCTGGCTCGCCCGCGGGACGGGGAGCCCGCGGCGTTCGCGGCGGGCGCCGACATCGTCTGCCTCGCCTCCGGAGGGGTGCGGACGGCGCCGCGGGTGGCCCGGGAGGCCCTCGCCGCCGCAGCGGTCCCGGTGGTCTCCGACCTGCAGCTCTACCGCGAGCTGGTCGGCGACGGCGAGCGCGGGCTGCTGTTCCCGGTCGGGGACGCTCAGACCCTGGCCGCTCAGTTGGAGCGCCTGTGCCGCGACGGGTCGCTGCGCACCCGGCTGACCGAGGCGGGGCGGGGCGTCGGCCAGGCCCGTACATGGGAGGAGGCGACCGACCAGGTCGAGGAGATCTACCGCCGGCTGGTGGTGCGCCGGCACGACCCCGATGGAGACCCTGCGATCCGCAAGCGGCTCGACGGCAGGGAGCACATCCACTGCGACCTTCACATGCACACCGACCACTCCCCTGACTGTGCGACGCCGGTCGACGTGCTGCTGGAGACGGCCAAGGCAAGGGGGCTGGGGGCGATCGCCATCACCGACCACAACGAGGTCTCGGGGGCGCTCGAGGCCCGCGAGCTGGCCGAGGAGATCGGCGGAATCAAGGTGATCGTGGCCGAGGAGGTGAAGACGGCCAGCCAGGGCGAGGTGATCGGCCTCTTCATCGAGGAGAGGATCGAGCGGGGGATGTCCCTGCCCGAGACGATCGCGGAGATCAAGAGGCAGGGCGGGCTGGTCTACGTCCCGCACCCCTTCGACCGGCTGCACTCCGTGCCGGATTACGAGCACCTGCTGGACGTCGTCGAGGAGATCGACATTTTGGAGGTCTTCAACCCGCGGATCGCGATCGACTCCTTCAACGAGGAGGCCGTCAGGTTCGCTCGTAAGTACGACATCGTCCCCGGCGCTGGGTCCGACAGCCATGTTGCCCAGGGACTGGGCAGCGTGATGATCAGGCTGCGCGACTTCGAAGGGCCGACCGAGTTCCTGCAGGCCATGCGGGACGCCGACATCGTCCGCAAGCACAAGAACCTCGTGTACGTCCAGGCCCTGAAGTTCCTGCAGACCAGCGGCGGCCGTGGCGGTCGCTCACTGGCCGCGCGCACCGCCGGCGCGGCCCCGGGAGCGAACGGAGGCGCCCGTAGGCGCAAGACCCTCGGCAAGAGTTGATGCACTCGCAAGGGTCGGGCGGGGCGCCGAAGAAAGGTCAGTCAGCCGTGCCGCCGACCACCGACGACGAGATCCGCGAGAAGTACCTGGAGCGGGCCATCCGCGAGCTCAACGACTTGGGCCGTGACCTCTCCGCCTGCGAGCGCTGCCCGCGCGGCAACGTGATGCCGGTCCAGGGCTCGGGCCATCCCCAGGCCGACATCCTCATGCTGAAGCACACCGCGACCTCTGCCGAGATCGAGGAGGGGGTCGCGTTCTATGGCCGCGCCGGCAACGCCCTGATGAAGAGCTTCAAGCGGCTCTCCATCGACCCGATCGTGGTGTTCGGGACCCTCTGCGTCAAGTGCCCGCTGACCGATCCGGACGCCGCAGCCGACCCCTGCATCGAGCGCGTGGCCGAGGAGATCGCGATCGTGCAGCCGCGGATCGTGGTCGTGATGGGGCTGGACGCGCTCGACGTTCTGAACGACCTGGAGCTGCCGCTGGCTGACGAGGTCGAGCCGGTCGAGGGCGAGGTTCAGCGCCTGACCCCGACGATCGACGCGCTCTACGTGCCGGACATCGACGACTCGCTGGACGAGCAGGGGGCGAAGCAGCGCTTCTGGTCGTCATTTCGCGCGCTCGGCGACTGGTACGACAAGCTGCCGCCGTACTGAGGCCTGACCGGCCTCAGGCGCAGTAGCGGTCAGCAGATTCCAGGCCCGGAGGGGCACGGGGCGGGGGTCGGATAGCGGCGGTCGCTAGGTGCCCGGAGCGGCCGCCTCGGCGAGGGTGCTCATGTCCTCGATCGTGGCGCTGGCGAGGGCCCGGATGACGACCAGGTCCAGAGCCCGGTAGCGGGACAGCTCGTTCTGCGCTTCCCCAGGAGCCTTCGCGGCGACGCCGACGCTGCCCTCGGGCTCGCCCAGACGGTCGAAGTGGTCGCGGTAGCCCCTGTGAAGGTCGCGGTAGAAGGATTCCTCCTTGTCGAGGCGAGCCTCGGCGTCGCGGCCGACCGCGGTTCGCACGTAGCCCATCACGGGAGGCGGCTCGCGGCCTGCCGCGCGGGCCCCGGACTCGACGTGCTCCCGGGCCTGCGCGGCGAAGTCAGGCGTCATCCAGTTGAAGAAGACGCCGTCCCACTCGGCCCCGGCGAACGTGCACATCTTGGGTCCCATCGCCGCGAGCACCAGGCGCAGGCCCGGCAAGGCCTCGCGCAGCTTGGGCAGCGTCTCACGCATGGTTGTCAGCGGCTTCTTCGTGAAGCCGGCGCCCACCCCCAGCCACAGGCGGTCGCGGTCAAGGCCGCTCCGATCGATGTCGGTCGCGATGGCGTCTGGGTCGTGCCGGTCCACGGCGATCACCGCGACACCCAGCTCGATCCGGTCCGCGCCGCGTGCGAAGTCGGCGAGGGTGTCGAGGCCCTTGGCGCCCGGATGGTCGTTCGACCACATCGAGGAGTAGCCGAGCTCCTGACAGCGCGCCGCCAGCGGCGAGGCGACCTCCGGGTTCAGGCCCGCGGCGGCCCCGAAGCCTCTCATTCCGGCACGTCCTCCGCTTCGCCGGGCGTGCCGGGATTGGGCGCGGGTGCCCCGGCAACCCTGGTCCGCTCGAGCAGCGCGATGCACTCGATGTGGGGAGTTTGAGGAAACATGTCCACGGGCTGAACTGTCCGGAGGCTATATCCGGCCTCTTGCAGCTGAGCCGCGTTGGGGGCCAGGGTGGTGGGGTTGCAGGAGACGTAGACGATGCGGGGGGCCTTGCACTCGATCAGGCGGCGGACGATCTTCTCCGAGAGGCCGGCGCGCGGGGGGTCGACGACGACGAGGTCGGGACGGCCGGCATCTTCGACCAGGGGCCGGACGCTGGTGCGGACGTCGCCCGCCCGGAAGGTGGCGTTGCCGATGCCGTTCAGCTCCGCGTTGCGCTCGGCGTCTGCGATGGCGTCCTGGATGACCTCGACGCCCCACACCTCGCCGGCCTGGCGCGCCACGGCGAGCGAGAGCGTGCCGATCCCGCAAAACAGGTCGTAGACGCGTTCCCGTCCGGTCAGCCCGGCCAGCTGCAGCGCGATCTCGTACAAGCGCTCCGCCATCTCGGTGTTGGTCTGAAAGAAGGCCCGGTGGGAGATCCGGAAGCGCAGGTCACACAGCTCCTCCTCCAGGTACTCGGGCCCGAGCGCGCCAGTCGGCCCGTCGGTGCCGCCCGCGTCGCCGGTGACGATCGTGTGGAGGTCCACCGGGGGGCGGGGGATCTCGACCCCGGACGTCACCAGACGGGTCTGCAGCTGTCCCGTGCGGCGGCCCTCGCGGATCACCAGGTTGCGCAGCACGCCCCGGCCGCTGCGCCTGTCGAAGGGGAAAACGCGCGTGTCGCGTGCCCACTCGCGGATCCGGTTGCGCGTCTCGTTGTTGCGCTCCGACGCGAGCAGGCAGTCTTGCGCGTCCACGATGGTGTCCCAGCGGCCGCGGGCATGGAACCCGAGGGCGAGGCCGGCGCCGCCGGGGCCCGGGCCGAACGAGTACTCGAGCTTGTTCCGGTATCGCCACCGCTTTAGCGCCGGGACGATGGGAAGGAGCTCAAAGCCCTCCAGGTGCCCGATGCGCGTCAGGGCGTCCCGGACCTGGTCCTGCTTGTGGGCCAGCTGCTGCTCGTAGGCGAGGCCCTGCCACGGCGCCCCCGGGCAGGGCTCCCCCCCGTGGTCGCAGCGGTCGGGGATGCGGTCGGGGCTCGGGGCGAGCAGTTCCACCGTGCTGGCCTCGGCGT
>JAJTCK010000111.1 GCA_021323175.1 Solirubrobacterales bacterium
AGGCCCCCCTGTCCCAGCTTGGCCGCGGTCTCGACAGCCTCGCGCACGACCGCCTCGTCCGTGACGTCGCCGCTGACCACCGCGCTTGACCCGGCGGGCAGCCTGCTCGCCACCTCGTCGAGCGGCTCGCGGCGGCGGCCGAGCAGGGTCACCCGGGCCCCTTCGGCTGCGAGGCGCTCGGCTGTCGCGGCGCCGATTCCCGTCCCGCCTCCGGTCACCAGGGCGCCGCGCCCTTCGAGCCTTCCCCCGAGGCTCAAGCCCGGCTCCCCGCGGCGGCCCAGGCGCGCCTGGCTGCCGCCACCCCGCCGTTGCGCTCGGCCGCATCGTTCACCCGCGAGACAGCCTCCCGGCATAGATCCCCCCACTCCGCGACGTCGTCGATGTACTGGTTCGGCTTGAAGCAGAAGGAGGTGAACCCGCGACCGAGCTGCTCGGGGAGAGAGTCATCGACGGCGGCGGCGAGGTCGGCGGTCGACTCCTCGTCCGGGAAGGTCCCGCGGATGCCGCCGACCATCTCGACCTCGGTCGGCTCGCGCCCGGCTGCCCGCAGAGACCGCGCCAACTGGTCCAGCTCGGCGTCGGACATCCGACCCAGGGGGTTGAAGCCGTGGCCGTGGCCGACCAGGCGGCGGACCAGAGCCGGGTGCACGGAGCTGCCGCCGAACCAGAGCCGGGGCCCATCGGGCCTGAACGCCTTGGGCTCGAACCAGACCGGCTCGAAGGGATAGTCCTCCCCGTCGAAGCCCGCGGGGGACTCCCCCCAGACCCTCTCCCAGACCCGCAAGTGCTCGTCGAGGAGCTTCCCCCGGCGGGCGAAGTCGACCCCCAGCGCGTCGTACTCCTCGCGGTGCCAGCTCACCGTCGGCAGGACCACCAACCGCCCCCGCGAGAGCAGGTCCAGGGTGCCGAGCTCCCGGGCGAGGAGGAGGGGGTGCCGCAGTGGCGCGATGATCGCGCCGGCGACGAGCCGGAGCCTGGTGGTGGCCTGCGCGATCGCGCTGAGCAGGACGATCGAGCTGGGCCACGGCGTGGCGGGGTCCTGGTTGCCCGGCAGCGCGTACTCGCGGGGGTTCGCCATCAGGCCCTCCGACGCGGAGCCGGGACCCAGCACGACGTGCTCGCTCAACATGACCGCGTCGATGCCGGCGGCCTCGGCCTCCCGGGCCAATGCGACCAAGGCGCCGGGATCCTCAGGATCCACGAGCGTCCAGTTCTCGGTCAGGACGAGGACCAAGCGCGGGGCCTCATCCACTTCATTCCTCCCGGGGCAGCACGATCGCGGCCTCGCGGGACCAGGCGACCCTGACCTCCGAGCCGAGCTCGAACGGAAGCTCCTCCTCGGCGGCGACCTCGGCCTTCAGCAGGTCGTCCAAGCCGCTCACCTCGAGCCTGTAGGTGAACCCGGTGCCGCGGAAGGCGACGTCGCGGACCGTGGCGGGAACGCCGTCGGCCGACTTCGCCTCTACCCGGATGCTCTCCGGCCGCAGGACGAGCCACGCGGGGCCGTTGACGTCCGCGTTGCCGACGGGAACCTCCGCATCCGCCAGCCGGGCGACGGACGAATCTCCCGTCCCATGCATCTCGCAGGGAAACACGTTCGCGTTGCCGACGAACCCCGCGGCAAACGGCGTCGAAGGACGCCGGTAGATGGTCATCGGGTCCGCCAGCTGATCGATCCGCCCGTGCTCAAAGACGGCGATCCGGTCCGAGAGCGCCAGCGCCTCACGCTGGTCGTGGGTGACGTAGACCCAGGTCGCTCCCGTCTCGCGGTGGACGCGGCGCAGCTCGCCCTCCATCTCGAGCCGGATCTTCAGGTCGAGGGCGCTGAGGGGCTCGTCGAGGAGCAGCACGCGGGGCTGCTTCACGAGCGCGCGCGCCAGCGCCACCCTCTGCATCTGCCCACCGGAGAGCTCGACCGCGCGGCGCCGTTCATAGCCTGGCATCCGCACCAGGTCTAGGGCCCATCCGACCCGCTCGGCGATCTCCTCCTTGGGCAGCCTGTCGACACGCAGACCGAAGGCGACGTTCTCGAAGACGTCGAGGTGGGGGAAGAGCGTCGGCCGCTGGAAGACCATATTGACTGGGCGCCGGTGCGAGCTGACCCCGGCCATGTCCTGCCCGGCGATCGACACCGAGCCCATGGTCGGTTCGATGAAGCCCGCGATCACCCTGAGCAGGGTGGTCTTGCCGCAGCCCGACGGCCCCAGGAACGTCACGAACTCGCCGTCCGCGATGTCGAGGTCGATGTCCCTCAGCACCATCTGCTCGTCGTAGGCGTGGCCGACGCCGCGCACCTGGAGGCCGCCGCTGCGATCCTCCGCGCTCATGGCCGCGCCCCCCCTCCGTCCAGGACGGTCGTCCGGTCACCTCTCGAAGCGCGCACGGTGGCGATCGCGGCGGCCAGCCACGCGAGCAGCATCACGACAAGGAAGAGCGTCGAGGCGACATTGATGCCGGGATCGACCGTTCGCCGCAGGCGACCGAAGATGTAGGTGGGGAGGGTCTGGTCAGTGCCGATCACGAAGAAGGTGATGAGGAACTCGTCGAATGAGAGCATGAACGCCAGCGCCGTCGCTCCGACCAGGACGGGAGCTATCTGCGGGAGCGTCACCTTGCGAAACACCCGCCACGGTACGGCGCCGAGGTCCCGGGCGACCTCCTCGAGCGAGATGTCGAGCCTGTCGATCGCGGTCTTGGCCAGGATGAAGACGAACGGGAACGCGAACACGACGTGGCCGATGAGGACCGTGAGCAATGAAGGCTGGAACTCGATTCGCGACAGGAAGCTGAGCAGCGCCGCTCCGATGAACAAGCCCGGCAGCAGCACCGGCGCGACGAAGAGAGCCTGGAGCGGCCCGCCCAGGCGAGTCGAGCTCCTGGAGAGGCCGTAGGCCGCGGCCGTGCCGAGGACGACCGTGATCACCGCGGTGGAAATGCCGAGGATGACGCTGTTCAGCAGAGCCTCGGTGAAGGTGGTGTCGCCCAAGACATCCTCGTACCAGCGCAGCGAGAAGCCCTCGAACGGCAGCGTCAGGCCGCCAGTGCTGTGAAAGGAGAAGAGGACGACGACCCCGAGCGGCACGAACAGGAAGAGCAGCGCGCCCGCCGTGACGATCCCGGATGCGACTCCCCGGCGGGACATCAGGTCCCCCACTCCACCCGGCGGACGCCGAGCAGCTTAAGCGCCAGCAGGAGCAATCCCTGCAGAAGGAGGTAGCCGACGAGCACCATGATCGCGAGCGCGGCGCCCTGCGGGTAGTCGCCCTGGGCCTTGAAGTAGTTCTGGATCTGCACGCCGACCATCGAGCTCTCGGGACCGCCGAGGAACTGCGGGGTGACGTAATCGGCCGAGGCAAGGACGAAACAGAGCATGAACGCCGACATGGCGGGCACCGCGACCAGAGGAAGGATGATCCGCCGCCAGCGATCCACGAACCCTGCTCCCAGATCCTCGGAAGCCTCGAGATATCGCGGCTCGAGCGGCCTGAACCCCGCGTAGAGGATCAGGATCACGAAAGGCAGGAGGATGTGGACGATCGCGACGACGATGGCGAAGCGGCTGAAGACCAGGAACCCGAGGGGCTCGTCGATCACGCCGAGTGACTCGAGGCCGGAGTTGATCACCCCGTCGCTGCCGAGCATGCTTCGCCATGCGTAGATCCGAACGAGGTAAGAGGCGAAGAGCGCCGCGATCACCAGCAGCAGGACCAGATTCTGGAAGCGCCCAGCGTGGTAGCGAATCCAATAGGCGACGGGGAAGCCGATGGCCAAGCAAGCGGTCGCGACGAGGAACCCGACGATCGCGGAGTTGCCGAGCAGATCATTGGTGCTCGGCGCCTGGAAGACGTCAACGTAGTTCTCGAAGGTGAGCGGCGGCTCAGCCGAGAACGAGAAGACCACTCCCGTGAGGAAGCTGTAGACCAGGAAGATCGCGACCGGGGCCGCGAAGAAGAGCAGAAGCCCGAGCGCGGCCGGGAGCGCCAGCGTCATGGAGCCGAACCGCCGGCGGCCACCCTGGGGCGCCGCCGGCGGAACTGGAGTCAACTCGTCAGCTGAGTGAAGCGCTCGAGCCACTCGCCTTGCGTCACGAACTCGTCCGACTCGAGCGGCGCGAGGATCTGCAGTGGCGCCCCCTCGAGGATCGTGTCGATCTGATCGGTCGGGTACAGCGTCTTGTCCTCGGGGAGGAACTCGTCGGCTCCCTCGACCACGGTGCCGCCCGCGAACCCTTCCGCGATCGACGCGTTGACCTTTGGGTCGAGCGTCTGGTTGATGAACGCAAGCGCCGAATCGGCGTTGTCGGCGCCGGCCGGGATGCCGTAGCCGTCCACGAACGACATGTTGCCGTCCTGGATGTCCACGACGTCGCGAACCGCGGCGCCTGTACCGCCTGCGCCGTTCGCGAACAGAGTGAACTGGGGCGTCCCGAGGAACACGGCTATCACCTCGCCCGAGGCGATCTGCGTGACGATGTCACCGGGAGAGGCCGCGACGGACTTGGACTGGTCGATGTACTGCTGGAAGAGGTCGGCGAGCTCATCGATCCGATCCTTCGGGACTTGTCCCTGCTCGATCCCGAGCATGGCGGACAGGACTCCGAACGCCCCGTTCGGCTCCGCCCACGTGACGATCCGGTCCTTGAACTCCGGCTCGAGCAGGCCACGGTAGTCGTTCGGAGGATCCGTGACCTCGTTGCTGTTGTGC
>JAJTCK010000112.1 GCA_021323175.1 Solirubrobacterales bacterium
CCCGGCGAGGCCGCGGACGATTCGGAGCACGACGAGGGGGACGAGAGCCCTGAGCCCGACCGCCCTTTCCTGGAGGCAGTGCCCATCGGCCTGGAGGCAGTGCCCATCGGCCCGCTCGACGACGACGAGGGGGACACCGGCCCGGCGGGCGGCGTTGAGGAGAGCGGCGTCCCGGCCGAGCCCGACGGGCCACATCTGCGGGAGGTCGGAGAGATCGGAAGTGGAAATGTCCAGGGGGTCCGGTGGGACGAGCCCCACGATGTCTTCGAGGAGGAGAGCGCGCTCACCCCACTGGCTTCCGAGCCTGAATTAGCGCCCAGCGGCTTCGAGAGCCCCGGCGAGTCCGAGGACGACGGCGGCTTCGAGATCCCCGGCGCGTCCCTGGAGGACGACGTGGGGACCGCGGAGCCCGGGCCGGATGATTTCGGCCCCTCGGAGCTCGAGCCGGGCGACGCGAGCGTCGACCAGGCCGACGAGCCCGACGGCGAGGACGAGCCTGAGACGCCGGAATCCGAACTGACCAGCATCGAGTCCCCGGGTGGTACCGGAGGATCTCTCCAAAATCAGACCGACCGCCTCGCCCGCGAGGGCATCGACGACGAGGCCGAGGGCGAGGGCCAGCCCGGCCCGGCTCCCGAACCGGGTGAGCCCCTGAGCCCGCCCGAGCCGCCCGGCGAGCCTGAGCCCGACGTGCCTTCCATAGAGCCACCGCCCCCGTCGATCGAGCCCGTGCCGCCGGCCGCGGGGCTGCCCGGGGTTCCGTCGGGAAGGCCGTTCGACGCGCCACGCGATGACGAGGCGCCGGAGCCCCCCCAGTTCGAGCCCGTGGACAGCCCGGCGAAGGAACCGGAGGAGCAGATCACCGAGGAGGAGGCGCGCGTCCACGACACGGCCGAGATCCGCCTGCGCGAGGCGGAGGAGATCCAGAAGGCGGCCGAGCGCCGTGCCGACCGCGCGCGCGTCGAGACCGAGCGGATGATCAAGTTGGCCGCCGAGACGGCGCGGGAGCAGGCTGAGCGCGAGGTCCGCGCCGATACGGAGCGCCAGATCCGCCAGGAGAGCGAGCGGGTGCAGCGAGAAAGCTCTGACCGGGCCGGCGAGGAGTCCGATCGCGTCCGGCAGAAGGCCGAAGAGCGCACCAGGCAAGCGATCGAGGAGGCCCGCCAGACGACCGACGAGAAGGTCCGCCTCGCCGCCGAGCAGGCCAGCCGCGAGGCTGAGGAGCGCGCCCGCAGCGAGGCCGAGGCGCTGCGCGCCGAGGGCGAGCGAAAGGCAGAGGAACTGAGCGCCGAGAAGGACAAGCTCGCCTCGCAGGTCGAAGACGCCACCAAGCGGGCCGCCGAAGAAGCCGCGCGGCGCGAGCAGGCGACGCAGGAGGCCTACGAGCGCCTGAAGGCCGCCGAGGAGCGCGCCCTGGCCGCGGAGCGACGCGCCGCCGATGCCGAGCGTTTGGCCCGGCTGAAGGTCGAGGAGGCCCAGCGCGAGCGCCGCCTGCGTGAGGTGCTGGAGCGCGTCTCGCAAGCCGAGCGCCGTGCCAAGGAGGCTGAGCAGCGCGCTCTCGCCGCCGAGTCCGCCGCGGTCAAGGCCGCCGAGTGGGAGGCCGCGAAGCTGGGCGCTTCAGATCCGCCCGAGGACGGCGGGACCGCGGATGGGCAGAACGAGGGAAATATCGACCTGAACCGCGCGACCTTCGAGCAGCTGCGGGACCTGGGCTTCTCGGTGACGCAGTCGACCCGGCTGCTCACCCACCGCGAGCGTCAGGGAGGGTTCGACTCCGTCGATGATCTCAAGGGCGTGTCCGGCATGCCCGACGAGCTGCTGGACGAGGTCCAGGCGAAGCTCCGGATTGGGTGAAAGCGACGGCCTCTATACGTCGCTGAAGTCTCGGTCCAGGTAGGTCTCTGCGACGCCGAAGGCCAGCAGGGCGGCGAGCAGCAGGTAGGTGACGGCCACCGCGACTCTCGTGCCGGTGGGGATGTCGTGGTACGCGCGCGTCTCGGGCTCGTTGCGGCCTTTCCAACGCCTCCAGCTCTCGAGCCCGCCGAAGAGCAGGATCAGGAGCATGATCGGATTCGGGAAGAAGAACGTCAGCACGACCAGGCCGGCGAACCCCGCGAACCAAACCCACGGCGAGAGCGCGGCCATCGCGCGGCCGCCGTCCAGTGGGACGACCGGCAGCAGGTTGAAGAGGTTCAGGAAGAACCCGATGTAGGCGAGCGCCCGCCAGAAGTCCTCGCCCGTCGCCAGCCAGATGCCGAGCGGGATCAGCGTCGCGATCGTGCCCAGGATCGGCCCGGCCAGGCCCACGCGGGCCTCGGCGGCCGCGTCCTTGCCCAGCGACTTGGCCGAGATCACCGCTCCCAGGAAGGGGATGAACATCGGCGCGGACGCCTCGACGCCCTCGCGGCGCAGCTGGATCACGTGGCCCAGTTCGTGCAGCAGCAGGAGCAGCACGAACCCGACCGCGAACGGCCAGCCGAAGATCAGCTGGTAGGCGGCGATCGAGACCAGCATCGAGGCCGAGGTGGTGAAGAGCTTCAGCTTCGGAAGCGCGAAGAGAACGACCTTGAGCTTCGCCCCGAATTTGATGATCAGCAGGCCCGCGGCGAGCGCGAGGCCGCCGAACCGCTTCAGCAAGCTCTCGCCTCTGCCTGATCCCGGATGTATCGGTTCCAGGTCGGGCTGTGCCTGCTGTGGCTGGTGAGCTTCCACGCTCACTCAAGGCTAGCCCCGGCGCATCAAGCGTCCCTCAGCGTGTCCGGCCATCTGCCCCCATGTACCATTAGGGGCGGATACAGACATAGCACGGGGGCGATTTGGCTTCGATTTGGTCATCCGTGCGATCAGGTTGCAGGTCGAGGTTCCCGGAGGCCTCGTTAAACACCGGGACCAACCAATACGTGCGGACCATGAGTTCGCCCTCGCGGCCTAGCTAGAACCTAGAGCTGCAGGAGTCGGCCCTCCGTCGCCCGAGCAGAGGGATCCCGGCTTCAGAATCGGGCTCACCCAGGCGGTATGTCCCGGCCGCCGGGGGAAATCAAAGGGACTTGGCCTCGCGTCATCTCCCGCCGGCAGCGGAAGTCGCGGGGCGAGATCAAAGCGCCGGCTAAGCCTGTAGACGCCGATCAAACGTGACCGAAGACGTGGGTTCAATTCCCACCGCCTCCACTTCGGAAGCAACAGCGCCAGGGATAGGGACGAGGTAGAGATGAAGCGAGCAGGGACGATCGGGAAGCGACTTGCGACAGCCGCATTGGGGGGCGCGCTGGCCGTGTTGCTGGCCGCCGCGACCGCTCACGGGGCCACTCAGACGCGCTACTACCAGGACCGCGGCTTCAGCGGCAGCGGCGGCGAGCTACGGCTCGACGTCGTCTTCAAGGACAAGAACGGAAACAGGAAGTTCACGCCCAGGCGGCTGACGCTCTGGTACACGGAGATCGTGCCCGTGACGTGCATGCCAGGGGGCGACCAGTTCCTCGCCCAGGTACTGCCGACGTCAATCAAGTTTTACAAAGGCAAGTTCGTCTTCCCGATGCAGGACGACGACTTCGACGGCCAGTCGAGCGGCAAGGTCTACAGGAAGGGCAAGCGGATGAATGGGTCGTTCATCGTTCGCGACTTCGACCCGGGCCCCGGGGTCATGAACTGCACCACCAACGGCCCGCGCGCCTGGGACGCGGAGCGTTGCCGCAAACCGAACCAGAGCTCGAAGCTGCCCGTCTGCCGCTTCTAGCCGGCGCCGCGGCTGATCGCGCGCCAGCAAGCGTCGGCCGCCGTCCGCAGGTCGCTCGGGCTCAGCCGCTCGCCGCTCGCGGCCAGCCGGACCGCAGGCGCCAGGCCGAGCTCGTAGATCACCTCGATCGGCAGGGGAAGCAGCCGCGACGCGATCTCAGGCGCCGCAGCGGCCTCGACCAGAGGGTCGCCGTCCTGCGCCATCGCGGTCTCGTGCGCCCGCTCCCGATAGGGCGAGCAGTCCACTTGGAGTAGGAACAGGGCGTGGTCGCGGTTGGCCGACAGGTGGCCGTGGATCGCGAGCCACATCTCGCGGAACAGCTGCTCGGGCGGCGCCCCCGGGCTCAGGCCCTGCGTAGCTGTCAACGCCAACTCGGCCTTGGTCTCCAGATAGGTCGCCAGGACCAGCTCGTCCTTGCCGCCGTAGTGCGTGTATGCGGTCCCAGTAGCGACTCCGGCCTCCGATGCGACGGCGCTCATCGAGGCGCCGTGAAACCCTCGCTCGGCGACCAGCGTTCGCAGGGCCTGCCGCACCGCGGCGGCGCGGTCGAGTTCGGTCACCGCCATGGGATCAGGCGGCGAAGGTTGCCGTTGCGCCGGTCACATCGAGCCTCACGCCCGTCTCGCGCTCCGAGACCTCCCACAGGCGCCTGATCGCGCGGCCCGCCCCCAGCCGCCGCAGGATCGGCTTGCGGACAGGCGGGCCGTTGTTGATCCACATCGGGACGTAGAACTCGCCGCTCTTCGCGTTCGGGTCTGTCGCCGCCCGCAGCTGGGGCAGTGCGCCGTTCGCGGGGCTCATCCCCGAGCGCCCGGCCATCTCATGGAAGAAGCGCTGGCTGCGTCCTCCGCCGGTCTCCTGGACGCTCACCGCCTGCAACTCGGTGTTCGATAGGCCCGGGTGGGCGATCAGACTCGCCGCCGGGGCGCCGGCCCGCCGCAGCTCGCGGTGCAGCCCGAC
>JAJTCK010000038.1 GCA_021323175.1 Solirubrobacterales bacterium
CTGCCCGAGCTGCAGAAGGGCTCCTCGATCATGCCGGGCAAGGTCAACCCGGTGATTCCCGAGGTCGCCATCCAGGTCGGGGACCAGGTGATCGGCAACGACGCCGCAATCGCGGTCGCAGGAACCCAGGGACAGTTCGAGCTGAACGTCAGGGTCCCGCTCATCGCCCGCAACCTCATGGAGTCGATCAAGCTGCTGGCGGCCGCCGCACGCGCCCTCGACGAGAAGTGCGTCAGCGGCCTGGAGCCGAATGAGGAGATGCTTCATCGTCACACCGAGGCGAACCTGATCGTCGCCACGGCCCTCAACGAGCACATCGGCTACGACAAGGCGGGCGAGATCGTCAAGGAGGCCGCTGCGTCGGGCCGGTCGATTCGCGAGGTCGCACTTGAGAAGGGCGTGGACGAGGGCACCCTCGACGAGGCGCTAGACCACCGCAGGCTCGCGAAGCCGCACGAGTAACGGCGCTCGATGCCGGCGCCGGACTGGATCCCCGATCCGATCGCCGGGCACTGCCACAGCGTCGAGGTGCCGCTGCCGCCGGACCGGGCCCTGGCGCATTGCCTGGCCATCCCGGTCGCGCCGGACCGCACGGTGAGGACGCTGTTCAGGCTGCGCGGGCTCGATCCCGAGGGGTCGCTCGAGGCCTTCATGGGCTCCACCGAGCTCGGCTTTCGCATCCTAGAGCGCACCCCGACCGCCGTGACCGGCGGGGTCGCGACGAAGGTGTGGCCGCCCCGCCCCCGGCGGCCGGAGATGGACGACCCATCCGATTGGGCGGAGTGGGCGCGGGTACCTGGGTCGATCCGCGCCGCCATGGACTTCCGCGTCCGCGGATCCGGTGGCGAACGGTCCGAGATCGTCACCGAGACCCGCGTAGACGCCTCGGACGCCGTCGCCGAGAAGGTGTTCCGCGCCTACTGGCTTGCGGTCAGCCGCCCGTCTGAGCTGATCCGGCGCCGCTGGCTCCGGGCGATGGCCGCGCGGGCCCGGGCGGTGGGGGCCGCCTAGCCGCTCGGCTGCCCGTCATCCCTGCAGCGTGACCAGCCGCTCTTCGGTGAGCTCGCGGACCGCGTACGCGGGCCCCTCGCGGGTGTTGCCCGAGTCCTTGACGCCGCCGTAGGGCATCTGGTCGGTGCGGAAGGTCGGCACCTCGTTGATCAGGACGCCCCCGAACTCCAGGGTCTCGCCGGCCTGGAGCCCACGGCCGATATCGCGCGTGAAGACGCCGGCCTGCAGCCCGAAGCGGGCGTCGTTGCCCAACTCGAGGCCCTCCGCGAACGACGAGAAGGTGTGGATCGTGGCGACCGGCCCGAAGATCTCCTCGCACCAGACTTTCTGGTCGCGGGGGGCCTCCTTGATCACCGTCGGCGCCAGGCATCGGCCGTCGTCCACGATCTCGCCGCCGGTGAGCAGCTCGCCCTCGGCCGAGACGGCCTCATCCACCCATGACTTGACGCGGTCGCGGTCATCGGGGGAGATCAATGGACCGACGTCGGTGCGCTCATCCATCGGGTCGCCGGTGACGAGACCCTCTACGTTCGAGACGAACCGCGTCGTGAAGTCGTCGGCGATCGCCTCATGGACCAGGATCCGCTGCACCGAGATGCAGCTCTGGCCGGCGTGGGAGAAGGCGTGGATCTGCGCCTTGTCGGCGGCGGCCTCCCAGTCGCCGTCGTCGTTGACGATCAGGGGCGCGGTCGAGCCGAGCTCCAGGTTCACCTTCTTGCGCGCCGCCTTCGAGCGGATCTGCCAGCCCACCGGCGCGGAGCCCGTGAAGGTGATCGCGCCGATCCGCTCGTCCTCGACGATCGCGTTGCCGACCTCGGAGCCGGATCCGCAGATGACATGCAGCCAGTTCTCCGGCAGGCCCGCCTCGTAGAGGATCTCGGCGAGCTTGATCGCGCTGATCGGTGTCTGGCCCGCGGGCTTGAGGACCGTCGCGTTGCCGGCCGCGATCGAGGGGCCGAGCTTGTGGGCGACGAGGTTGAGCGGGAAGTTGAACGGGCTGATCGCTCCGACGACGCCGACGGGCAAGCGAAGCACGAAGCCCAGCTTGCCCTCGCCGGCCGGGCCGGCCTCCATCGGAACCATCTCTCCGGTCAGCTTGCGGGCCTCGGCGGCGGCGAAGGTCAGGGTGCCGACACAGCGCTGGGCCTCGACCCTCGCAGTCTTGACCGGCTTGCCCGCCTCGGCGGCGATCGTCGCGGTCAGGTCGTCCTCGCGCTCGGAGACGATGTGGGCGGCGCGATCGAGCACCTCGGCGCGGGCGTGCTGGGGGAATTCGCCCGCCTCGAACGCCGCTTGGGCGGCGTCTACGGCGCGGGTGACGACGGCGGCATCAGCCCTCGGGACCCGGCCGACGATGGTCCCGTCGTAGGGACTCTTCACCTCGTCCCAGTCGCCGGTCTCCAGGCGCTCGCCCGCGACCAACAGCTTGTGATCAGTGGCCTCGATCGTCTCCGTCGCCATCACTACGCTCCTTCCGTTGCAACTGGCCTGGACCGGCGGCATGGGGCCGCGGCGATTGTCCTACGGTGAGCCTAGAGGACACGCCGTGGCCGCCTCGAACGCTGGGAAACGCAACTTCCAGGGCCGCTGTCCGTTTGCTCCCAGAGTGCCCGTTCCACTTGGAACATCCGGTGCGCGCCGTATGCGCGCGGTACTCGCGGCGATCGTCGCGGCCGCGGCTCTGTGCCTGGTCGCGGCGGGGCCGGTGGCCGGCGCCAAGCGCTGGATCATCAAGGGCGCGGGATTCGGGCACGGGATCGGGATGAGCCAGTACGGGGCCTATGGCTTCGCCAAGAAGGGGACCGGCTACCGCGCGATCGTGAAGCATTACTACTCCGGCACCGCCGTCGGGAACCGGGGCAGCAAGACGGTCCGGGTACTCCTTCGCCCCTACCAGCCGAAGGTGAAGATCAGCGGGGCGACCACCGCCTGCGGGGCTCGCCTGTCCGAAAAGAAGGCCTATACGGCGAGACGGCGAGGCAACAAGGTGGTGTTGCGGAACAACAAGGGCGCCAGGGTCGCCGGCTGCAAGGTGCTTTCGGCCACGGGAGGCGTCTCGGTCAACCTTGCCGGCAAGGGCGCCTACCGGGGCGCCATCGTCGTCCGGCCGGCGGGCGTTCCCGGCCGGGTCAACGCGATCAACGCCGTCAACATCCAGGACTATCTGCGCGGGGTGATCGCGGAGGAGTCCCCCAGCTCCTGGCCGCTCGACGCGCTCAAGGCACAGGCGCTGGCCGCGCGCTCCTACGCGCTCTCGACCGGCGTCAACGGGAACGGGTTCGACTTCTACGACGACACGCGCAGCCAGGTCTACGGCGGGGTGAGCGCGGAGACCGACCGGACCAACAAGGCGGTCACCCAGACCGCCGGCGAGGTGGTCCTGCACAAGGGCGGGGTCGCCGAGACCTATTTCTTCTCGACGTCGGGGGGCCACACCGAGAACAACGAGTTCTCGTTCCTGGGCGGTACCCCGCTGCCCTACCTGCGCGGGGTCCCCGACCCCTACGACGACGCCTCGCCCTACCACCGCTGGACCCGGAGGCTGAGCGGGCGTCAGATGCAGGCGGAGCTGTCAAGCCTGGTGCAGGGCACGCTGAAGCGGATCATCGTCACCAAGCGGGGCGCCTCCCCAAGGATCGTGCGTGCGAAGCTGGTCGGCAGCGGCGGCACCAGCAAGACCACCGGCCCGACGTTGCGCGCCTACCTGGGCCTGCCGGACACCTGGGCCACCTTCATACGCAAGTAGGGCGAGGCTCCGGAACCCCTATCCGTCGGGATAGGGCTGCAGCGGGATGCCATGGCCGGGGTCGCGCGTGCCGAACTCGTAAGTCGCGCCACGGGCGATCCGCAGTTTCCTGCCCGGCCGGCCGTCAAGCTCGACTGAGAGCTCCAGGTCCGAGATCGAGCAGTTCAGCGTGTTGTGCTCGGGCCCGACCGGGTCCGCGTAGATCCAGGCGACGAAGTCCTTCGCAGGGGCCGAGACCCTGCCGGTCAGCCTCACGCCCCGGCCCGTCAGCCCGAAGCTGCACTCGGTGGGCTCCTCGGACACCTCGGTGCTGCGGATTCGTTCGAAGCCGCCGAGGCGGTGCTCGGCGCCGTCCACCCGCAGCATCCCGTTCCCGACCCATGGCGTGGTCATCCCGGCCACCTTGATGCGGCCGACGGCCATGTCGAAGTAGTCGTCGGGGGTCCCGTCCTCGAACGCGGCGCCCTGGACCCACGCCCAGCGCTCGGCGTGCTCCGCGCCCCAGTTGTGCCCGACCATCCCGCGCCAGCCCTCGACCGCGATGGCCTCCCCGGCGACGGTGACGGTCCCGTCATAGACGGCGTTCGGGTACGGGCTCAGGAACTTGGTCTTCGGCAGCGGTGCCTTGTAGAGGAAATCGCGCGGCAGGTGGTGAAACGGCTCGTGCTCGTCGGAGAACGTCAGGTCCCAGCTCCCCTCGAGGGCGTCGGTCGAGACAGAGCCGGTGGCGCGCCCATCGCCCAGCGTGGCATCGGCCACGCGGATGTAGGAGTCCTCGGGCGCGTCGAGCTGATCGGGCCCGAACTGGCGCTTGGTTGCCCGCGGTCCCCGTGCATCGTGGTCGAACAGCACGAACCAGAGGGCGCAGGTGACGGGCTCGCCGGGCCGCTTGTGAACGGTATGGCGGATCCAGACCCCGCGCCCGCCGCGAGGGTCCGTCAGTTTGAGATAGAAGCTCTCGTAGTGGCCGGCCTTCTGGGCCACCTCGGGGAAACGGGCCTTGGTGCGCACGGCCGGAACCCTACGCGCTCGGCGGCGCGCCTAGGGCGCGGTTAGCCGCGAAGCCCGCTCACGCACCTGCGCCAGAGCCTCGTCCTCGCCCTCCACCTCGCGGCCGCGCATCAGCGGCCTGCCGGCGACCACGGTCGTATCCACCACCGAGCCCGAGGCGGCGTAGGTGAGATCGGCCTCCAGGTCCCCCACCACCAGCTCGGGGGTCTCGTGGTCAACCAACAGGAAGTCGGCGGGCTCGCCGGGCACCAGCGGCGTCCCGCCGAGCGCCGAGGAGCGCAGGCCGCGGGCGATCGCGAGCGCCTCGTGGGCCGGCGCCAGCGCCGGGTCTCCGGTCGCGTGCTTGGCCAGCAGCGAGAACAGCTTCAGCTCCTCGAGCATGTCGAGATTGCTGTTCGAGGAGACCCCGTCTGTGCCCAGTCCCAGCCGGACGCCTGCCCCCGTGGCCTCGACGTACGGAAACGCGGCGCCGACCGCCAGCTTCATGTTCGCCGCGGGGTTGGTGACCACGGTCGCGCCGCGCTCGGCGATCAGGGCCAGCTCGGAGCGGTCGAGCCAGACCCCGTGGGCCAGGATGGTCCGCGGCCCCAGGAAGCCCAGCTCGTCCAGGTAGTGCGCCGGCCGCTTGCCGTGGGCCTCCAGGCAGTCGGCGACCTCCCGCTCGGTCTCGGAGAGATGGATGCTCAGGATCAGGTCCCGCTCCGCGGCAAGCCCGGCCAGCCACCGCAGGGACTCCGAGCTGACGGTGTAGATCGCGTGCGGACCGAACGCCGGCGTGATCAAGGGCCCCCGCTCAGCGAGAGCGTCCAGGTCCTCCACGGCCTGCGCCCGCATCCCCTCGCCCCGCTCGGGATCCAGGCCGTCGATCATCACCGAGCTGATCACCGCCCGGACTCCCGCGTCCTCGACGGCGCGAGCCACGTGGGTCGCCTGCCAGTACATGTCCACGAACCGGGTCGTCCCCGACCGGATCATCTCGATCGCAGCCAGCCGCGTGCCCCAGTAGACATCTTCAGGCTGCAGACGGGCCTCGGCCGGCCAGATGTATCGCTCCAGCCACTCCATCAGCGGCAGGTCGTCTCCGAATCCGCGGAAGAGCGTCATCGCGGCGTGGGTGTGCCCGTTGACGAAGGGCGGGACCAGGTGCTTCCCTCCGGCGTCGATCGCCTCGTCGCCCGGCTGCACGGCGACTTCCGGCCCGATCGCCTCGATCAGGCCGTCCGCGCAACGCAGCGCCACGGGCTCGCCGTCCAGGCGCGCGTTGGTGATGGTCAGCGACTCTGGGGCGGACATGCCCCGACCCTAGACCTTGATCGTGATCACGTCGCCGTCCGCGACGACGTAGTCACGCCCCTCGGTGCGGAGCGTGCCGCGATCGCGCGCGCCCGCGTACCCCCCGGCGTCCACCAGCTCGTCCCAGGCCACCACCTCGGCACGCACGAACCCCCGCTGGATGTCCCCATGGATACGGCCCGACGCCTCCCAGGCCGTCCCCCCGCGACGCAGCGTCCGCGCCATCGCCTCCTTGTCCTCGTCGGCGGTGAAGAAGCTGACAAGCTCGAGCAGGTCGAACGCGGCGCGGATCAGGCGGTCCAAACCCGATCCCTCGATGCCGAGCTCGGCCCGCATCTCCTCGGCCTCGGCCTCCTCCAGCTCGCGCAGCTCGGACTCGACCCGGGCCGAGATGGCCACTGCTCCCGCTCCCCCCTCCGTGGCCCGCTCCTCCAGCGCAGGTGGGAGCTCGGCCTCTCCCTCGTCCACGTTCGCGACGTAAAGGACGGGCTTCGCCGTCAGGGGAGAGAGCTTTCGCATCGCATCGGGGGCTCCCGCGGGCGGCGAGACCTCGCGCGCCGGGATGCCCGCCGAGAGGGCCTCGACCAGCCTCTGCAGCCAGTCGCGCTCGGCGACCGCCTCCTTGTCGCCCGAGCGCGCCTCCTTCACCACCTTCTCCAGGCGCCGCTCTGCGCTGTCGAGATCGGCGGCCAGCAGCTCGGTCTCGATCAGCTCCGCATCGGCGGCCGGGTCCACCCGCCCCTCCGGATGCGCCACCGCCCCGGACCCGTGGGCGCGGATCACGTGGCAGATGGCGTCGGTCTCGCGGATGGACGCAAGGAACTTGTTGCCCAAGCCCTCGCCGGCGGCGGCCCCGGGGACAAGGCCCGCGATGTCGTGGAAGTCGATGGTCTCGCCGACCACCTTCGAGGAGCCGACGACCTCCGCGACTCGCTCCAGTCGCTCGTCGGGGACCTCCACGACCGCGACGTTGGGGTCGATCGTCGTGAAGGGGTGCCCGCCGGTCTCGGCCCCCGCGGCCGTCAGCGCGTTGAACAAGGTTGACTTCCCGGCGTTGGGCAGGCCGACGATCCCGATCTTCATCGCCACGCTCCGCCCTCAGTCCAGGCCGAGCGGGAAGATCAGTCCCAGGAGCGTGCCCAGGATCGCCCCACCGAGCACGTCGGAGGGGTAGTGCATCCCCAGGTATGGCCGCCCCGCCGCGATCAGCGCCGCCAGCGCGAACAGGACCGCTGCGGCAGAATCGATGCGCGTCATCGCGGTCGCGCAGGCGAACGAAGCCGTCGCGTGGGCCGAGGGGAAGCTCAGCGAGCTCGGGGCCCCGCCCAGCGGGGGAAGCTCATCCAGCTTCGGGCGGGCGCGCCGCACCACCAGCTTCACCGCGAAGTTCAGTCCGATCGCGAGGGGGCCCAGGACCCCGGCACGCAGCCATTCCTCGCGCTGGCCCGAGTCGATCAGCGCCATCGCGATCCCGATCGCGAGCCAGATCCACCCGTACTCGCCGAGCAGCGCGAGCCCCTTGGCGACGGACTCGCGGCGCGGACCGTGCCAGCGGGTGCGCATCGCGTAGAGCATGCGGTTGTCGAGCCGGGCGAGCACGGCGGCGCAGCATAGGCGCTGAAAGAATCAGCTCATTGCGACGCAGGCAGAGAAGACCATGGTCCCGGGGTACGTCCATCACACCGGGCACCACTGCGGCTCGACCGCGCTGCGGAATCTTCTCGCCTTCCACGGCTGCGAGATCAGCGAGGAGATGGCGTTCGGGCTCGGGGCGGGCGCCGCCTTCTTCTACGTGCCACTCGACGGCCAGTCGCCGTCGCGCTTCACCAATGGGCGGACCGCTCGCCTGGAGGAGAACTTCCTCGAGCTGACTGGCGCCCCCCTGCGGCTCCGCACCGACCCGGACCCGGACCGCTGCTGGCAACTCGCGCGCGCCGACGTGAACGACGGCCGGCCCGTGCTGCTGCTGACCGACCTCTACTACCTGGACCACTACGGGACGTCCGCCCACTTCCCCGGACACGCAGTGGTCCTGGCCGGCTACGACTCGCAGAACGCTTGGCTCTCGGACACCGGCTTCGAGGAGCTCCAGTCGACGCGGCTGGAGCACCTGGCCCAGGCGCGGCACTCGAAGCATCCGGCGTTCCCCCTCGACGGCCAGATGATCGATCTCGCTCCGAGCTCGGGCGGCGGCGGCCCCGGCACGCGAGCGGCGCTCGACGCCGGGCGGCTGAGGTCGGCGGCGCCGGCGGCGATCGCCCGCGCGGCCCAGGGCATGCTCGAGCCCGAGATGGGCGACTACCAGGGCCTGCCGGCGCTGGAGCGCCTGGCCGCGGAGATCGGCTCCTGGCCGGAGACCGTGGCGGACCCGGAGTGGTGCGCCCGATTCCTGTTCCAGGTGATCGAGCGGCGCGGGACGGGCGGCGGCAACTTCAGGTCGATGTATTCGCGGTTCCTGAAGGAGGCCGGCTACGGGCAGGGATCGGAGCTCGCGTCGGATGCCGCGCGCCGCTGGACCTCGCTGGCCGGCGCGGCGCGGACCGTCAGCGAGGACGGGGAGGCCGAGCACGCGCGGTGGGCCGCCCTGTCCGCCGAGACCAGGGCGGTCCTGGAAGCCGAGCGGCGTCTCTGGGAATCGCTCGCGCGCGCCCAAACGAACTCAGGGAAGTCGCGCCGCCGGGCCTAGGCCGTGGGGCTGGCCGGCTTCGAGAAGCGCGCGAAGAACCCAAGGGGGCTGCCGGAGCGGCGCTCGAACGAGAGCCCGGCTCCCGCGGCGCGCAGGCGCATCCGCTTCAGCCCCACGTAGTGGGGGTCTCCCATGATCTCCCCGACGACCACTCGGCCGCCCGGCTTCAGCACGCGCGCGAGCTCGCGCAGCGCCGCGTCCTGATCGGGGATCTCGCCCAGGACCGCGACGAGGTAGGCAGCGTCGAAGGTCCCGTCCCCATAGGGCATCGTTGTCGCGTCCGCCCGGGTCGGCGTGACGCTCGCGACCCCGCGCTCCTCGGCCCGTCGCATCGTGTGGTCCAGCATCTCCTGCTGGAGGTCGAGGATGTCCACGCTTCCCTCGGGCTGCACCCATGCGGCCACGTCCAGCGTGTAGTAGCCGGTGCCCGGCCCCACCTCGAGGACGCGCTCGCCCGGCGCCGGGTCCAGCACCTCGCGCAGCCGGTCGCGGGTGATGATCGGGTGGGGCGCCTCGACCCAGAAGCGCTGGCCGTACGGACAGGCAGAGGGGTTTCGCCGCCACCACAGGGCGGCTCCCGCGACCGCGAGCCCGGCCGCGATCAGCAAGTTGCGCATGCGCATGACGCCGCGCTCAGCCGGTGAACCCGACCGTCTGGGGCGGCGCGTCGGTGCGCACGAACTGGACCTGCGACAGGTCCAGGGCGACGACCCCGTTCGGCGTCTCCAGTTCCGTCCAGCCCTGGTCCGCCTCCAACGCCCGGCGCAGGTCCTTCAGCTTCGAGGCCTCCAGGCGGACGGCGATCACCTGGCCGCCGGAGAACCCGATCTCGACCAGCTCGGGACCTGCCATCAGCGTCCCTCCTCGTGCGTGTGGGCCGGCGGCATCAGTGTCCCTCCGCCGGTTCGACGATCTCGGTCAGCACTCCGCCGGTGGAGCGAGGGTGAAGGAAGGCGACCCTGGAGTCGCGGATCCCCACTCGCGGCTCGTTGTCGATCAGCTCGATCCCGGATTCCTTGAAGAGGCCAAGCGCCCGCTCGATGTCCGAGACGGCGTAGGCGACGTGATGCAGCCCGGGGCCGTTCTTTGCCAGGAACCTGCCGACCGGCGTGTCGGATCCGAGCGGTCGCAGCAGCTCGACGTGGCCCTCGCCGACGTCCAGCAGGACAGCTTCGACCCCCTGGGACTCGACGGTTTCGCGGTGGGCGACGGGCATGCCGAGTGACCTCTCGTAGAGAGCCAGCGAGGCGTCGAGGTCCTCCGTCGCCACCCCGATGTGGTCGATCCGGTCGAGCATCGGGGCGCAGTCTACGTGGGCGGGCTCGCCTGTCCGTCGCCCGGCGCGGCCGTCCGGCGCGGCGCCCATTCGCTCCCCGCTTCCCGCTCTACCCGCAGGATCTCCTCCAGGGCGGCCACCCCCACCTCGAGCTGCTCCGGGGTCGGCTCCTTCGTCGCGACCAGCCGCTGGATCTCGTGGCCGGGCCGGTGAAAAGCGTGGGCCGCCGCGGTGTCCGGATTGCGGTCACTCCAGGCGAACATCTCGGCGGCCACGCCGACGCTCGCAACCGCCACGCCTGCCCTGGCGAGCGGACCCGGGTCCTCCAGCAGCCTGTCCACGAGCAGTTGGCCGGCGGCCGACGCGAGGACCATCGGGGCCACCAGGTTGGAACCGCAGCGCCGGTGCTCCTTGGTCGCCGTCGCGGGGTCGGAGCCGTCTTCGTAGGCGCCGATCGCCTTGTGCTCCGCGCCGTGGTATGCCGCCAGGTCCCTGTTCGAGAGCGCCACCAGTGCGGGTAGGACGCCGAGCGCCGCCTGGGCCACCTCGCGGGCCGGGCCGGTCGCGCGCCGCCTGAGTGCGCGGCTGGCGGCCGAGACGGCCAGCATCGCGACCAGGACCCTGGGATTCTCGAAGGGCAGCCGGGCCGCCGGCAGGCGCGTTCGGACCAGCGGAATCAGCACGAAGGCCTCGGCCAGCCGCAGCGGGCCGCGCAACAACGGGAGGCGTGCCGACAGCTGGGGAGCCAGCACCGGCTTGGCGCCGGAGGCGACCTTCAATTCCCCGTCCCCTGCGCGGGCGGCCACCGCCCAGGAGGTCGGACCGTGGATCAACAGGCCGTTCCGCAGCGCCATCCCACCCAGACGCAGGGTCGGCCCGTCGGCGCGGGCGTCGTCCGGCCCGTGGCCGTTGGCCGACCGACGGGCCTCTGCGTCCCCGTTGGCTTTCGGCTCGCTCACACCAGCAGCCTTCGCGGGAGCGCCGAGAAGAAGCGCGCGGCCAGCTCGACGTCCGAGGCGAGCGCACGCTCGTCGGCTCCGTGGATCAGGGGGGCCGAGTCGAGCAATCCCTGGTCGCGCTGGGGGCAGAACCCGTATACGGACGCATCCGGGAACGCCTGCCGGAACCAGTGGCTGTCGCTGAATCCCGGCATCGCCGATGGGACGAGCCCGGCGCCGGAGTCGGTCTCGTCGATCCAGGAGCGAATCGCATCCGCCAGCTCCGACCCGGCGGGGGAGCGGTTGCCGACGACCTCCTCACCGAACTCGATCTCGTAGTCGCCCGGGCCCAGCACGGCTTCGATCCGCTCTTGGGCGTCGCCGGTGTCGCGGCCCGGAGGCTGGCGGCAGTCCACCAGGACCTCCGCCGACGACGGGATGATGTTCGCCTTCTGGCTGGCGCTCACCCGGGTCGGGGTCAGCGTGGTGCCGAGGATCGGCTCGGCCAGGATGGTCGCGAGCCTCGGGCTCTCCGAGCGCAGGCGGTCAAGGGCGCGCTCGACGTCGTCCATTCGCTCGACCGGCTGGTCATAGAGCGCCGCAAGGAACGCGCAGCCCTCGACGGTGGGCTCGAGCGGTGGCTGCTCGTTCAGCCGTGCGATCAGCGGCGCAAGCTTCAGCAGGGCGTTCTCGCCGATGCGGGGCTGGGACGCGTGTCCGGCGCGCCCGCGGGTGCGCACCCTGGCCCTGAAGATCCCCTTCTCGCCGACGGCGTAGGGGTACAGGCGCCTGCCCTCCAGCTCGAACGAGGCACCGCCTCCCTCGTTCAGCACGAAGTCGCTGCGAACCTTGTCGGGATGCTGCTCGCAGAGCCAGCGGGCGCCCAGGTCGCCGCCGGTCTCCTCGTCGGCGGTGATGACCAGCCGCAGCCGGCCACGTGGGGGCCGCCAGCCCGTTCGCCCGAGCGCCAGGCACGCGGCCAGCTCCGCGGCGACTTGCCCCTTCATGTCGACGGCGCCGCGACCCCAGACGTAACCGTCGATCAGCTCGCCGCCCCACGGATCCTGCGCCCACTCGCCTGGGTCGGCCCGCACGGTGTCCACATGGGCGAGCAGCGTGAGCCCCGGGCCGTCGGCCTCGCCTTCAAGGGTCGCCACGAGGTTGGCCCGCTCGGGCTCCGCCGCGAGCAGCTCCACCTCGAAGCCGGCCCCCTCGAGCAACCCCTTCAGCTCCTGCTGAATCCGTCGCTCGTTGCCTGGGGGGTTGACCGTGTCCTCGCGGATCAGCCTTTGGAGCAGCTGCACTGCGAGCACACCGAGCTCGGACCGCGCGACCGTCGCTGTCCCCTCCGCCATCCGGGTCAGCTTAGAGAGCGCCGGGCCCCGGGTCAGCCGGGTGCCGCTCAGGCGCTCAGGGGAGCGGCCCCCCTAGGAGTGCCACCCCGGCCCCGAGTGCGCCCGCGCACAGCAGGGTCGGGACGACACCGAGCCGCAACAGGAGCAGTGATACCGCCGCGGCCGCGAGGACGGCCCATTGCCAGGTCTCGTCGAGGGCCAGCGCCAGCGGCACCGAGACCCCCAGGATCGCCCCGATGGCCGCAGGTCCCGCGCCCCCGAGGAAGGCCTGGGCCGTCCGGTTCGCTCGCAGTGCCTCAAAGTAGCGAGCGCCGCCGAGGACCAGGAGGAACGAGGGGACGAAGGCGACCGCCGTGGCCAGCAGGGCCCCGCCCATCCCAGCGGCCGCGTAGCCCACCACCGCGATGGTGTGTGTCACCGGGCCGGGCGTCACCTGTCCCAGGGCGACGGCGTTCAGGAACTCAGCCCCGGTCATCCAGTCGTACACCTCCACGGCGTCCCGCTGCATCAACGGGACGATCACGAACCCGCCCCCGTACGAGAGGGCTCCTACCTTGAACGCAGTCCAGCAGAGCGCCCCCAGCCCGCCGGTTCCGGCTGCGAGCAGGGGCAGCGAGACCAGCAGCGGCCAGGCGTGCGAATCCACCTGCCCGCTCCCGGTTCCGGGGCGCCGCGATTCCGCGCGCCTGGCCAGCACCTCGGCGATCCCGGCGCCGAGGAGGACCAGGACGACCCAGGCGCCGACCGTCGCCGCGGCGAGCGCTCCGGCGACGGCGTAGGCGACCCACCGCGCCGCCGACCGCGCCATCTCACGGCTCGGCCCGATCAGCCCGATGCCGGCGTGCACCGCCACCGCCGCCACGGCGGCGCCCGCGCCGGCGCCGGCGCCACGGACCCAGTCCGGCGGCGAGCCCAGGAACAGCGCCGCCAGTCCCAGGATCATCAGAAGGCCCGGCAGGATGAACATCCCTCCGCCGACCAGCGCACCCGGCGTCCCCCGCAGCGACCACGCCGAGTAGATCGCGAGCTGCGTGGACGCCGGTCCGGGGAGCAGGTTGCACGCCGCGATCGCGTGCTCGAAGCGGTCGGCGGTCATCCAGCCGCGGTCCAGGACCCGCTCGCGCAGCATCGCGATGTGCGCGGGCGGCCCACCAAATCCAAGGATCCCGATGCGACCCCACTCGCGCGCGATCGTCGCCAGCGACGGCGGCTCGGACTGGTCGGCGGGGCGGCTCACGGGCGGCGGATTGTCCAGGTTCCATTCAGCGCGCGGCGGTGGGTCGTGACCGTCCGGGGCGCGGGGATACTTGGCGTGTGGCCGACGGCGACGAAACAGGGCAGCTCTTCGACTCCGAGCGTGCGGGCGAAGGCGCGAACGCCCGACCGGACGCTCCCCCTCCGGACGCGCCCCTGGCGACGCGGATGCGCCCCCGGGACATAGACGAGTTCGCCGGGCAATCCGAACTGCTCGCTCCTGGGTCGGCCCTGCGGGTGGCGATCGAGTCCGGCGAGCCCCACAGCTCGGTCTTCTACGGGCCTCCCGGTACCGGCAAGACCACGCTGGCTCGGATCATTTCCGCCCGAGCGCGCGGTGCATTCGAGGAACGCTCGGCGGTGAACGCCGGCAGAGCCGAGGTCCGCGAGGTGATCGCGCGGGCGGAGGAGCGGCGCCGCGGCGGCCGTCCCACCATCTTCTTCCTCGACGAGATCCACCGCTTCAACAAGGCCCAGCAGGACGCCCTCCTGCCGGCGGTCGAGGACGGGGTGCTGACGATGATCGGCGCCACGACCGAGAACCCGTACTTCGAGGTCAACTCCGCGCTGCTCTCGCGCGCGCAGATCTACGAGTTCCGCAAGCTCACCGACCGGGAGGTCGAGGGGCTGCTTCGCCGCGCGCTCACCGATGAGCGCGGGATCCCGGGTCCGCCGCCGGTTCCCGACGAGCCGCTGACATTCCTGGCCTCCCGCTCCGGCGGGGATGCCCGGGTGGCGCTGGCGGCGCTGGAACGAGCGGTGGAGACGACCCGAGCGGCGGGTGCGCCGGAGGTGACGATCCAGGCAGTCGAGGACGCGCTTCAGCGCAAGTCCATCCTGTATGACCGGGAGGGCGACCGGCACTACGACTACATCTCCGCGTGGATCAAGGCAACCCGCGGCTCGGACGTGGACGCCTCCCTCTACTACCTCGCCGTGATGCTCGAGGGCGGCGAGGATCCGCGGTTCGTGGCGCGCCGCATGGTCGTCTTCGCCTCCGAGGACATCGGCAACGCCGACCCGCAGGCGCTCCTGGTGGCGACGGCCGCCGCGCAGGCGGTGGACCGGGTCGGCATGCCCGAGTGCGCCCTCAACCTGGGGCAGGCCGCGACCTACCTGGCTCTCGCCCCGAAGTCGAACGCGTCCTACAAGGGCATCTCACGAGCGATGGCCCACGTCCGCGAGCACGGTGCGGCCGAGCCGCCCCCCTACCTCCAGGACGCTCACTACCCCGGGGCGAAGCAGCTCGGCCGCGGAACTGGCTACGTCTATCCCCACGACGAGCCTGGCGGGGTGGCGGACCAGCCCCTCTCGCCCGAGCCCATCCGCGACGAGCGCTTCTACGAGCCAAACGACCAGGGCTTCGAGGCCCAGCTGCGCGAGCGGCTCGAGCGTCTGCGCGAGCGCTTCGGCCGCTCCTGAGAACGGCGACCGCCCCCATCCTCCCCGGCCGCTCCTGTTAAGGGCGTGTTGCGCCGAGCGCCGCCGCAACCTTTCGCACGAGGTCGTGTTCTGAGGGATGTCTGACGCTCCGGTCGCGGAGGTTCGCCGGAGCCGGCGCGTACATAGCCGGGGAGTGGACACAGGGGGCCGGAAGCCGGGGGATTGCTTCCGGCCCCCGCCTTTTTCGGGGCGCCTAGAATCGCCGCAGGCCCACCCGACCGAGAGGATCTCCTGCGATGGAAGCTTCCAGCAAGCCCGGCCGCACAGACGAAGGGAACGGCTCCGGTCCCGCGGAGTCCCCCCGCAGGTCTCCCGGTTCGTCGAAGTCGAAGTCCCAGGCATCCGGCGAAATGGCGGGCAGCGCCGTCCTCGAGTCCCTCAACCCCGCGACCGGCGAGCTGATCGGCTCCGTGGAGACGATCAAGCCGGGGAAGGTTCAGGAGGTCGTGGACGACGTCGTCCAGGTCCAGCCGTTCTGGGCACAGCTTTCCCTCGAGGACCGCGCGCGCTACATGCGGCGCGCCGCAGACGTGCTGCTGGAGGAGCTCGACGAGCTGGCCGAGCTGCTGTGCCGCGAGCAGGGCAAGCCGCGGGTCGAGTGTTTCACGATGGAGCTGCTCCCGACCGTCGATGCGCTCACCTGGATCGCCGACGAGGGCCCCGAGATCCTGGCCGACGAGCGGATCTCCATGCCCCAGGCATTTCTCAAGACCAAGCGCTCGAAGTTCGTCTACGAGCCGATGGGAGTGGTCGGGGTGATCGCTCCCTGGAACTACCCCTGGTCGATCCCGTTCGGCGAGGTGGCAATCGCGCTGATGGCCGGGAATGGGGTCGTGCTGAAGCCCGCCAGCCTGACCCCGCTGATCGGCGAGCGCATCCGGATGCTGTTCGAGAAGGCGGGGTTCCCTGAGGGCCTTGTGCGCACCGTCCATGGTGGCGGCCGCGTCGGAGACGCCCTGGTCAAGTCATCGGCGCAGAAGATCTTCTTCACCGGCTCCGTCGAGGTGGGCTACAAGGTCGGTGCCGCAGCGGCCGAGCGGATGAAGGGGGCGGTATTGGAGCTTGGCGGCAAAGACCCCCAGATCGTCTGCCCTGATGCCGACCTGGCCAACGCCGTCAGCGGCGCCGTCTGGGGCGGCTTCGCCAACGCCGGGCAGACCTGTTCGGGCATCGAGCGGGTCTATGTCCACCGGGACGTCGCCGGCCCGTTCCTGGAAGGGGTCGTGCGCGAGACCGAGCGGCTGACGGTCGGTGACCCGCTGCAGTGGGACACCGAGATCGGCCCCATGGTCTCCGGCGAGCAGGCCGACCTGGTCATGGAGCTGGTCGACGACGCGATCCGGAGCGGTGCCGAGAAGCTCACGGGCGGGCCCGTGGAGGTGAAAGGCGGAAAGGGCCGATTCATCGCGCCGATCGTCCTGACGGGCGTTACCCACGAGATGCGGATCATGAAGGAGGAGATCTTCGGCCCGGTGCTGCCGGTGGTCACCGTGGCCTCCGAGGAGGAGGCCCTTCGCCTCGCGAACGACTCGGACTTCGGCCTGGGCGCCAGCGTCTGGACCAAGGACCGGGCCAAGGGCGAGCGGCTGGCTCGCCGGGTCGAGTCGGGGATGGTCTGGATCAACGACCACTCCTTCTCCCACGGCGCCTGCCAATGCGCCTGGGGCGGGGTGAAGGACTCCGGCCTGGGGCGCTCGCATTCCAAGTTCGGGTTCTACGAGTGCGTGAACATCAAGCTGGTCAGCTACGAGCCCGGCTGGACCCGGGACTTCTGGTGGCAGCCGTATGACCGCGACCTCGGCCGGGCGATCCAAGCTTCGGCCCAGCTCCTGTATGGCCGCAACGGCAAGCGGATCGAGACACTGCGCGAGGGCGCCGGCTCCCTCCTCCGGGTGGGCCGGAAGACGCTTCGCAAGGGCGCGTAACGGTTCATTCCGCCGGTCGATCTGGCCGGCACCCTTGGGGGCGCGCTCCAGCGCGTCCTCGCGCCGGGAGGGGTCGCCCGGGGCGGGCGCGGCACGGCCGCTAGATTCGCCCCATGGCCCAGAGAACCGCGGCGGCCGAGCCGAGCGACACCGCGCAGGCGGGCGGGGGTGCTCCCACCGCGGGGGCCGCCATCTCCCTCCGGGGCCTGCGCAGGGACTACGGAGACCGGCCCGCCCTGGCCGGCATTGACGCCGAGGTCTCCGCAGGCTCGACGCTCGCCGTGCTGGGCCCGAACGGTTCGGGAAAGACCACGCTGCTGCGCGTGCTCGCGGGCCTGCTGCGCCCCAGCGGCGGCAGCGCGGTCGTCCTGGGCTGCTCGCTGCCGGGTGAG